>NZ_JAUBSF010000031.1:0-60553 GCF_036704615.1 Microcoleus sp. K4-B3 | reverse complement strand
ATCTCCACGATGGCTTTCAACTTGAACGGTTTCAACTTCAACCAATCGATTATCGACTCTCAAGGTCGTGTCATCAATACTTGGGCTGATGTGATCAACCGCGCTAACTTGGGTATGGAAGTAATGCACGAGCGCAACGCTCACAACTTCCCGCTTGACTTGGCTGCTGGTGAGACAACTCCCGTAGCAATGGTTGCTCCTTCTATCAACGGCTAAGTTTTAGCTTTTGATTGACAAAAAGCGCTCCTAGTAATAGGGGCGCTTTTTGTTTGGGAAAAAATATTTTGTATGCTTTTTTCTTTGTTAACGTGCTATCGTTTCATCCACGAGCGCCCGTCGAACTCACGTGCCCTTTTTTCCTCCCAATTTTTAGCTAAAAATTTGAAATTACTTTTGTAACGGGACTTAGACAGAATTTAGCGTAAAAACAGGCTCAAACCCATTCTCCAAGGGAATTTGAGGTCTATTTGTTTTTTCTTGCTACGACTGGGTTTGAGCCTCATATACCCCCTTAAAGCTCAAACCCCTTCCCAGAAAGAAATATAGGTCGATTTAAGCCCAAATTTGTCTAAGTTCCGCTAAGATATTGAGCATTTAAATTGCATATTTCGGGCGTAGATCAGAGCAACAGCCCACTCATGGTTTGATTATTTCTATCGATAGAATTTAAATGCTGATTAGCTTACCCTCCTTTTTTCCTCCCAATTTTTAGCGAAAAATTTGAAATTACTTTTGTAATTAAAGTCAGAAAAACCGTAAAAAAAACCCCTGCACGGTTATGCAGGGGAAAGCAAATTACGGTTCGCTAGTCAGAAGTTGAGTCGGGATGCAAAGACCTTTGGACTAACTCCATAACCGCTAACTGAATCGGTCGGTGCTTCTGCACAGGGCGGCGGCGGTCGTAAATCGCCCGAAGAATCTGCGGGCTATGACCCATGCCATAAGCCAGAGAAGCAATGTCCGAGTCAGACGCTCCGTTATCCAAAAAATGAGTCGCAAAGATGTCCCGCAGCAAGTGAGGAGTCAACCGCTTCCCCGTTAGACCATGAGCAGCCGTGCTGATGAAGCTAGACATATTATCCTCACAAAAAGGCTCCCCATTGTGCCGCACAAAAACGAATTCACCAACCGGGTCGAACTGCAAGCGACCCGGCCACAAACGCCCAACAGAAGGCTCACCTGGGTTAAAAGTTCCCCCACAGGAGCGCCAACTCCCATCCGGCATTTTATAATAGCCATAAAGCCATGCTTCCAAATAGTCATAGAAACATCGCCCGTCAGGGAACTGCACGTTGGGAATCTCCAAATCTTGGTGTCCGTAAGTCTCACCCGTTTTGTAAGACTCTAGCGTTACATCCTTGAACCAGCGGCCATCCGGCGTCCTATACAGATAACCGCAATTCCGGTCGCGGTTGCGACCCGTAGGCAGAGGCTGGTACAAACCGTCTGGAGGCACATCTACAGGCCGCTTCACAGGACACTCAAGAGCCATTTTCAGATCCCTTAACTCCTGCTGTCGCCGGGGAGGGCTATAGGTCAAACACCCCCAGAGCACGTAGCGCTGGAAGCTGTAAGCAGTCGCCTTCAGAGACCTCCCAGAGCCGCACGCCAACTTCGGTTGGCACTCCAAGCGCAGCGGTTCGACAATTAGTTCCCAAACTTGCGGCAAATCCAGCCACTTCTTATCCACATCCGCCACTGGAACGTGGTTTTTCAACTCCTTAGTTGCCAGTGACAGCCGTCCGCGCAAAACTTTCACCGCCGGAACTTCGCTGTAATCGCTAGAAGTGATTTCTTTGTGGTATTGAAACTTCGCCACCGCCAGCAGCGCACAGAGGTAATTCTTGCGAGTGTGGGGGCTTCTAGCATTTCGTTCCTCAATCAAAAAGTTGCAGAATTCGCAGACCCAACAATCCACATAATCCCCTACCTTAGCAGCCATTGCGGCTGCAGCTTCCTTAGAAACCGCATACTTGAGTTCAACCGGCGGAATTAAAGTATTCAAAGACAGCTCTTCCAACGGCACTCCTCGGTAGTGATGGAACCAGCCGAGCAAGTGAAGGAGCAAACCAATTTGGTTGCGGCAGGCTTTCGTTTTCACCGGGTCTTCTAACCTACCCGGCCAGTGGGCGGAGGTACGAAACTTGTAAAAATGTTCAGTTTCAGCTTTTAACTTCTCTGACACTTGGTCTGGTTGCAAGCCGTAAGGCGGCAAAGCAGAGCGATTTGTCAGTAGCGTTTTCGCCATAATTCCGTAGCCCCTACGGCGGCGACCTCCGCAGCAATCAACAGATTTCTCAGGTAAGGTATTTCCCGGCCACCAGCCTTGCTGGCTAGACCAAGAAACAAGTTCATTAAGCCGGCAGCGATAAACCTCCTTACTACTATCCGAGGGTTGCAGCAGTTCAAAGGCTTTTTCTTGAGCTTCTAAGGCAGTTGTAAATTGCTCAACGTTTATACCTTTTTTAAAGGTCGTTGCCATGTCTATTTCAACTCGCGTGGGCTTGCGACCTTTGAAAGGCTCCAAGCCCCATCCTGGCAAAGTGTAACGGTTAATCGCAGTTTCAGTTTGAGCGATAATTTCTTGCGCTTTTTTTTGCGAATGCTTGCTCTGAATGTGAGTAGCATAAAGACCGAGAATATCGGTCAAAGAGAGGTTATTTTTCATTGTTATAAATGGTGGTAGAGGAAGACGGGACAAGTTTAGGTCTTGTGGAAGTGCTACGAAGCTTTGAAAAGAGCTTTTCAGAAATTTGCTCTCATTCAAATAATAGTAAAAACTACAGTCACAAGTTTACTGTAGTTTTTATTCTCGGCGACGGTCGGCTGTAAACCTTATATGGCAAGCGTTTTTTTCTTAAAATCCAGCTTTATTTATAAATATTTTTTTGGTTACTTATAACCTCAAAAAAGCTTAGGTAAGGCATAAAAGCTAACACCTTGCTATGCTTAGCAAGGTAGAAGCTCGACACCACACTCCAACCAATCGGCTGACTAAAACTAGCCAAAGTTAGCTCTTGTGTAGTAGCTGATCTTTGTAAGGTAGCCTCTTTTGGCTTTTGTACTTGATAGCCAAAATACAGTTGTGTGGTTCTGGTCATAAAAAAAATCATAGTGCAATCAGTGAGGCTAAAAAAGGGCTGGATTTTCAAAAAATTTGGGTTTCAGACTAAGGGTTAGTTTTGGTTGGTGAATGAGCTGGTAAATGCTCCAGTGTTCTAGCAAATTGCTCAACAACTTCTGAGCGAGAAAGGCCATTTTTTTGTGCATGAACATCCAGTAGGTGGATAGCCCTTGGTGTGAGGCTTAGGCCATAACTTTTTTTGATTTCGTCGTACATTTCGGGGACATTTCGTAGACTTTTGTGTTTTGGCTTAGCCATGTCAAAAACTCCTTTTTGATTAGGTGAACAAACTTTCAATTGAATTCGACGTAAAAATAAACACAAAAAAAGGAGTTCGCGGGAACTCCTGTCAGGATTGGTATTTTGTTCAGTTATTGGCTGTAAAGCGTTGAAGAAGCCAACGCTCGCCAGCCAAGGTTATTGTCGAAATTTTAAAGAAAGTTATGAGTGCTGAGTTCGGATAGTGGGATGCTGTTTGTCAAGCAGCAAGCACTGGAATTTATAAAAAATTAGCGACATACGAGCTATTATAACTTACTAAATCAACATTAGCCCGATGAAGCTGTAGCGATTTCCATTCCTAGGCTGGAAAATATACAAAGCTGACTCTCGTACCAAAAAAGCAACGCATTAAACCAACGAAACTACCTATGACAATTGGCAAGCTTGAACTCATCATCAAAATTAACGAACTCCCGAATAACGTAGAGACTAACAAAGACAACTGGAAAACCTTTGAGCTTGACTGCGACGGTCGGGTAGTGTCCGTTACTGTTAAGCCAAAAATATGGAAGAAGCTTGAGGATGCTGCTGCCAACTATCCCATGTGGGTGGCTGCTATTGGTGGCAAGATGGGTGAGTCAACCTCTAACGGTTTTGTGCTATCAGAGCCAAATATCCAAGTCTTTGAGAAAAAACCGAAGGAACCTAAACCTGAAGCTGAACAGTGAGAGAGGTTTGAGTAGCAATTGTGCAGAAATTGCGAACAGGGCTGAAAGCTCCGCTTAGCAAGGATTTAAGCTAAATCAGTTAGCAAGCCAATTTGAGGTCAATGGCTTGTATCTCCGCCTCTCCCTTTATAGAAATAGTGGCTTCCTTATTCACTATCGATTTACCGAGGAATCAACCAGGAGCGATCCGGCTACCCAACAAGCTGATCGCCCCCAATTTCTCCGTGACTAGACCGAAAAATCGAACAGCAATATGCTGATTTATGCGAATTTATGCAAAATTATGTGTTCGCCCCTGGTTATCTCTTCAATTCTGAAACGGAAGAGGCAACCACTGACAGAAGCTATGGGCGATCAGCTTTATTAGCTTTTGTTAGAAATTGTTAGCTTTTATGCCTTTTCCGGTTGTTGCCGGAGAACTCACAAGCTGTTTGAACTGGGCAAATTCCACCATCCGCCGACGATCGCCAAAACATCGGTGGATGCAAGAAAGACCCGCGTCGGTTGCCTCCGCAAAATCCTCTTCAATAGCTGAAGCTACGGCGAGATGGGTAGCCGATAGCCAGTTTGATTCTATGAGCTCCGTCATGGGCGATCGAGCTGTCCCTCAAGTCGCTCGCTCGCTACCCAAGTGCGATGGGAAAGTTGCGGCAATTGATGCCTGTGCTGCCACAAAAACCGCCACAACAGCAAGAGCAATGTGAGCAGCCGGCACAGTCGAATATCGGGTAAAAATTAAGCCCCTTGACACCTAGAATGCCCCATTCATAAGGGTGCATTATTTTTTATCTGCACGTAAAAGTCCGGTTTGTACGGACAAAAACATTGCTTGCTACCAAAACTAAACAGCCCTAACCAGCCTCAACAGGCAAATGTACGCTCGACACAAAAAAGCAGCAATTTGACCGAAAAATTCAGGCATTTGCAGGATATTTTCGGGTAAATACAGGTAGAGTGCAGTCCCTGTAAATGCTTGTAATCTCACTGATTTTGTACTGCAAATGCCTGACTTTGTACTGCAAATGCCTGACTTTAGGACCATTACTCACAAGTTAAGCTAAAAGCACTATTGTCAATGAGTAATTTTACTCATATTTTACCTGTTGACCCAATTAAAATATGAGGTAGTGCTTTTATGTAAAGGATGGAGGATAATAACTCTAGGTCCGGTATTTTGAGGAGTCTCATCATGAAACCCTATTTGATTTGTCCCACTTGTGGTTCTGACGATGTGATGAAAAATGGCATGACTCGTCGGGGCAAACAAAATCACAAATGTCGCGACTGTGGCCGCCAGTTTGTCGAAAACCCGAACTTGGCAAGCCAAGGACACGGACACCGGGCGTAAAAATTGAATTGCTTCTTCTGGAGCGGATTTCCCTCGCTGGTATTGCCCGAGTCATGGATGTTTCTGAGAGCTGGCTCCAAAATTATGTGAACCACCTGTACGCTGCCGTAGAACAAAAGGCCACAGTCATCCCGAAACAAGTCGGAAAACATACCGTCCAAATGGATGAACTTTGGTCTTTTGTAGACGACAAAGGGAATAAACAATGGGTCTGGTTAGCGATTGACGCCAAGACTCGGGAAGTGATTGGATGTCATATTGGAGACCGTTCCTTGAAGTCGGCTCAAGCATTATGGGATTCCCTACCGAGTGTCTATCGCCAATGTGCCAAGATTTATACTGACCATTGGGAAGCCTATGCTGCGGTTTTACGCCCGTAAACGGCATAAGCCTGTCGGCAAAGAAAGTGGATTAACCAGCTACATTGAACGATTGAATAATACGCTCAGGCAGCGAGTTTCGCGATTGGTCAGGAAAACGTTATCGTTTTCTAAGAAGTTGGAGAATCACAAGAGTGCTATTTGGAACTTCATTCATGACTATAATCACCAAATCAGATTAGCAATGCTGAAGGCTCGACTGCCTGAATTTTATCCATCCTTTACATAAAAGCACTACCATAACTGGTTCAATTATGGCTCAACTGCTTGCCAGGTAAAGGTTTCATCCTATTTTACCTTTTTGGGTCTACCCCCTTGACAATTTGCACTTTTTCTTAACTTGTCACAAATGCTTTAGGACACACAAAAATTAGCTAATTTTTTTTGGTGACGGCTTCGATCGACGGTGCGAGTCGCGAACAGATAAGTCTGCTGGCGGGCGATCGAGTTACCGCATCAAGCCGATCGCCTGGTTCATTCCGTGTCAGCACGAAGAAATAAAAAAACGGGGCAACGATCGGCACTCCGCTTGAACCGGGCAAATTCTGCCGCGCCGACAACCGCCACCACATCGGCTGTTGTGACAGTTGTCGGCGTCGATCGCCTCCACAAAAGTCGCCACAACAACAGGAGCAATGTGAGCAATCGGCACAGTCGAATATCGGGTAAAAATCAAGCGCCTTGATAAGTAAGATTCCCCATTCATAAGGGTGCATTGTTTTAATTTCTGCGCGTAAAAGTCAGGTTTGTACGGACAAAACCATTGCTTGCTACCAAAACTAAACAGCCATAACCTGCCTCAACAGGCAAATGTACGCTCGACACAAAAAAGCAGTAATTTGGCATAAAATTGCAGGCATTTGCAGGATATGTTCGGGTAAATACAGGTAGAGTGCAGCCCCTGCAAATGCCTGTAATCTCACTGACTTTATACGGCACTTGCCTGACTTTATACGGCACTTGCCTGATTTTAACGCTCCACAACCAAAGCGCGATTAAGAGCGTTTTTAACAAAATATGAATTGATTTAATAGTCAACGGGCGGCATCGGAATTGAATTAAGAAGCAAGTTGAGCAAGTGTGAGGAAATTGGCAGGTAGCTAAAATTTGAGAAGCGATTTTGTAGCGTAGTACCCACTATGCCAGCCATAAAGTTGAGGCTGGACTATCTGGTTTTTGCGCTCGCCCGCCGAGCTGTTCGCGAGTGTAAGGCTTACCTCGATCGAGTGTCCGCTGCCGTCTATTGCTAGCAGTCAACTACTAAACTACCATCGCCAGCCTTTCAATTCTTTGCAAGAGCAAGCGAGTGCGACCTGAATTTTTAGCAGCGGACGAGAGGAAAGCAGGCGCGATGGAACACAGATTTTCCAGCTCGGCTCGAAACCATCCTGATAAAAATGCTTTCACTTCTTCGTCAGCTTGTTGCACTTCCTCTAACAAACTAAAACGCCCGTCAAGCAATGCCACGATGTCTTCAATATCAGAACTAAAATAAAAGTTACCCCCACCTCTACCAATGAAAGCTTCTATTTTGGAAGCTAGAAGGTAAGGCGTTGAAAAAATTAGGATTTGCCTACCACTTGGAAGTTGGTAGCGAATAGAGTTAGCAATGCCCGGCCTGTACCAGCGATTGGAAAACCCTAATACAGAGGAGTCGCATGGCATCACATCAATTGAAATGCCCTCGTACTGCCAGCGACATAGGGGTGCGCCTGATTCTGTAGTCTCTTGAAGCCCAAGGGTTCGCAACAAGTTCGAGAAGTTGTAATATTCAGCTCTGGACATGATTTCGACAACACAATCAACATCATCGGTAGGTCGAATGTCAGGAGCAGCCACTTCGTCCAGATACAGGAATATCGTTGCTCCTCCTGTGAAGACGATGGTAGTGCGTACTTGAGAGAGTATCCGGGCGACTGTTTCCAGCATGAATATCTGCGGGTTCATAGAGCGACGATCCTCTTTTCAAGTTCGCTAGCGGCTAAACGTTGCTCCCGCACCCGACCAACTCGAATAGCGTCAATCAAGCTGAGCAAGGCATAAAGTTTTGGATCGTTACTGGCAGCTTGGGGGACTGAGCGGTACAGAGGCGCGATTGCCTGCCCTCTCACGGCACCTTGAGGGTCAGGCCAGACGTAAACCTCAGATGGTGAGGCAACCAGCTTGCTTTTCAATGGCTCAGCAGAATGTGCAGTTGGCAATCCCCGTGAGAGGGGGCCTGGTTGGGCGTAGAATACATAGCGCAGCCCGTGAACCAGGAATTCCAACACCGCTTGCTTCAAAATTTTCCGCTCGGAGCCATAATACAGACCGGCAGCTTCAGAACGCTCAAGGGCAGCATGAACTTCTGATGCGCTCATGCCCAAGCTTTGAGCGAGAGAACTGTACGTCCAGTTCGTTGAATCCCAACTGTGGACTTTGAGTATTGCAAGGATATCTTGGGGTTTTAGCATAGCGGATGAGCTCGTGCATTGTTTCCTTGTTTCCTTTATTCTACATTCGCGAATAGCGAATAATTAAGGTGTGGCGACTTTAATTTACTGCTCGGCGCTCGTTGAAGGGCAATCGCTATGTAGCGAATACAGCGCTCGCCCCGGCCGAAGAGAAGCCGTTGTAGGTAGGAGCGTGAGCATTATAAGTTTCAGAAAACTTAGCCGCAACTTTCCTTTACCGATATAAATATATCTCCCAACATTGCTTGCTACCATCCTTCTCTGCTTTTTTCCAGTTCTTCCCAGCTTGCATAAATTTGCATAATTTTGAGTTTTTTGTTGCTAATACCGCCCAAAATTGGGTTAACAATTCAAGCTGAGCTTACACAATTTTACTCATAAAAACTCAAAAACCACAGCAATAACTCAGAAAAACTCATCATCGAGCGACCCCAAAAAGTTAATTTTGAGGTGTTTGCCTGTCCCGGTACGCTTAAGATTTATTTAACAAATTAACAGCAAACTCTACAATAAATATTGTAAGCAAATGTAGCAGAGGCTCAAAAGTGGTAGCATTTATAGCAAGCTGTACTTTCACAATTGAGCAAGTCGAACTAATTGAATAGGCTGTTAAGGCTGCCTAAAAAATTGCCGCCTTGTTATAGCCATTTAGCTATTGCATATTAATGTATCGGAACAATAGCGGTAGCATTTTTTTAGCAAGAGTTGCAGTACAGGGAGCCGAGTTTGATTGAATGCAGTGCTAACGCACTTTTGTATAAGAGAAGTGAAGTGGAAGAGTATTTTTTTCGGGCTGCCAGAATGCTCATGCAGAGTGTTCGCTATCTTCATCTGCTCTGTTGCCTCGCTGATTCAGGTACTAATGCCAGTGATGTTACGACTACTACAAAGGTCAGGTTCTTCTAAGAAGTAATGCCTGCCAGCAATAAGCGCGATTTGCATTCTCCACACAGAGAGTGCAACTTTTTGTAAGAAAAAATAACACCACAATTGTTACTGAAGGCAATAAAAATCTTTATATTTTAACCCTTATATTTCCTCTTATTTCCTTTTTTTTCCTAATATCTCCTACTTGTCCCTAATATTTCCTAATATTTCCTCCAAACTTCACAAAATTTAATTAAGTTAAATTAAGTTTCGCTGCTTTTTAATTGATTTTTTGTACTCCGACACCTCTTGAATCCTCCGAATTAGTACGCTAGTCGCATAGCAAGCCATGTCAAATAGACGTACAAAAGTCGAATTTGAGCACTTTTTACCAATTTAGGGTTTTTGCAAGACTGCAATGAGAACAGTTAGAAATTGAAGTTAGCTCACGCTCACTCTGTGAAGCCTTGAAGAGAAAGTTTGACTCGCTCGCTGTTTGGATTTTGACGCCCGCTGTACGCTCGCTCTTGGCTTCAATATCGACTCAAAGAGCGAGTATACAGGGCAGCCGCCTTTACGATGGAGCGTCGCAGGGCACGACGCAAGCCAGTTGGTGCAGTTCGGCATTAGCGGCGGATGCCTGACGCGATCGCGCCTTGCCCTCCTGTTTGCAAGCGAAGCAGCCTGCTGATGTCGATGATGGCGAGGGAATCGTTCGTCCGATAGCCAGCAAGAGCGCGATCGCCTTGCACTTAGGATTACCGCATTCATGAGGGTGCATCGTTTTTGTTTTTGCACGTAAAAGTCAGGTTTGTGATCGCAAAAACATTGCTTGCTACCGATCGAGAACAGCCATAACCAGTCCCAACAGGTTATGGCACGAACAGCACAAAAAGGCAGTAATTTGACCTAAAAATTCAGGCGGAAAGCAGGATATTTTCAGGTAAATACAGGTAGAGTGTAGTCCCTGCAAATGCCTGTAATCTCACTGATTTTATACTGCTTTCCGCCTGATTTTATACTGCAAATGCCTGATTTTAACGCTCCACAACAATTAGCTATTTTTTAGCCTTTTTAACAACAAGTGAATTGATTAAATAGTCAAGTTGCTGCATCTAAATTGAATTAATAGTCAAGTTGCTGCATCTAAATTGAATTAATAGTCAAGTTGCTGCATCTGGATTGAATTAATAGTCAAGTTGCTGCATCTGGATTGAATTACAGCAAGCGTATCTTTTCGCTTGGTCACTCAACTCAAAACCTTGACGCACCTTTGCTTTCAATCTGCTTGTCACCCCGTCAACACCCCCCCAGGTGGATTCCACCTGATTATTGATTCGGTACTGAGACTCAGAATCACGCCTTCAACGAATTCTTTGACTTGCTCGCTCGCAGCAGCCGCTTCTCGCGTTTAGAGGGTGTAATTTCAGGAAGTTGATAGGCGGCCACCAGTCGCTGATTTAGGCGGTCAATTCCTCCCGCAACTCCCCCACATCGGGCGGTTCCTGTTCGTACTCAGCTCTTCTTTGGAACACTATCCGCGAAGATTCTAAATTTTCAAGTTTTCGGTTTGCGGTGGCGATTGCGAATTTCGCCTGCGATATTTGATGTTCGCGGTTGTTCATGATGCGATTGATGGCGGCTTCGATCGACGGTGCGAGTCGCGAACAGATAAGTCTGCTGGAATTCGACAAATGTTTTCATGGGAATAACTCACTTACTTGGAGTGAAGCTGACTAAGAGCCAAGATCGATATAGAGAGACGAAAGCCTAGACTGGACAAGGCTCCCAGTGTGTTCTTGGATTAAGCCCAATCTTCAGATTCGGGCGAAAATCTCCTGTCGGAGTCTGAAAGCGGCTTGAAATCTGGCAGCAAATCAAGCTGATGCGCTTCAGTATCTGCTGTGAAGATTGGCAACTCCTGTTCTGGCTCTGACTCCGACGGGGCAATCGGCACAGATGACTGTTCTAGCGCCGGCCTCAGTATTGGCTCTCCTTGGGTCACTCCTTGGGTCACTCCTTGGGTTGTCGGCTGTTCCCACTCCCGCTTCGAGAGTTCGATTGGGGCAGATAGAGTTTTTGGCTCGG
The DNA here is from genome assembly GCF_036704615.1 of Microcoleus sp. K4-B3. Lineage (NCBI taxonomy): Bacteria > Bacillati > Cyanobacteriota > Cyanophyceae > Oscillatoriales > Microcoleaceae > Microcoleus > Microcoleus sp. K4-B3. The sequence continues at coordinate 49,343 of NZ_JAUBSF010000031.1, read as the reverse complement.
ACTCTCCAGGGGCGGGGGTGTGAGGTAACTGTTTCGGCTGAGGCTGAGCTTCTAACTCAGCTAGTAGCGCTTTAAATACAGTTCGCTCACTCGCCGTCAACGCTCCCCAAACTTTTTTTCGGTTAGCGAAACCTTTGTCGCAAGTTTCCGTGAGACCTTTTTTCACGGCATCGGTAACTAGGGGGTCTGATTGTGTAACCGCGAACCGCATCAGGTTAACGAGTTCTAGTTCCTCTTCGTTGAGATTTGAGTCGGCCGCAAATTCTGAAACTAAGTAACGCCCGTTAAGGTTGAATTGTTTGGTAGGTTTACCTCCAATGACTGAAATCTCGCGGTCAAGCTCAATCCGGCATAGCCCATCGCTCCACACCTTAACTACGGTGGCCCGCTCGTCTATATATTCTTGAGCTCCGGGATACTGGGTCGAAACTTTTACTCGCTCGCCGACATTCCAATTCACCATCGGGACGCTCGGCGGCTCTGTTGGTTCGGTTGGCTCTATTGGTTTGGATTCCTCCGGGGCGATCGTCCCTGGCTCGGATAGCTGAGGGTTGTTACAAGTTTTTGAGCTGTTACAGGATTGTGCTGAGGACTCAAAAGTGGGTGTAACAGTTGTGGTTACAGGAGTTACATCAGTTAAGGATTCACCTTCAGCCGTGTTATTAAGATCATCTGTGATCTCGTATGATGAGGTCTTTTCATACTGGCTACTTTTACCCTGTAACGCTGTAACGTCTGTAACGATGCGGGTTGTAGGGTTTTTAGATGTTGTAACAATTTCAGAATTGCTTGTAACGTCTGTAACCGCAAGGCTTTGAGCTATTTGAGAATGTGCTGGAATTTCTGCAATCTTTGAAGTGCCTGTAACCGTGCGGGTTTGAGTTAATTCTTGCAGTCCGCCATCACAGCAAACAGTTTTGATGCAAGCCCAGTTCGGGATGTGCGGGCGGTTGCTGCCATCTTCATCCTCCGCGACTGCTACATCAACGAAGCACGGTAAAATCTGAAGTCCCCGCCACTGAGCCGGAATGCGCTTGATTTTGTCGCCTTCTCGCACAACCTCGGAAGCTCGCCAGTGATTTGACAATACTCGCTGCAAGTGGTGAACGAACTTGTTGTAACCGCTTGGCGAGAGATTGTGGGCTTTGCAGTACGCCACATACCAACTGTGCAGATCACTACCGACGTAACTATCGCCACCCGATCTCAAACAGCGATCAACAAACGAACGGACGCTATCCCCTAGAATTGCGCCGTCTTGTTTCAACGCGACAATTGACGGGTTGGTTGACGGTACGAGCAAAATGCGATTGCGTTCTGTCTTGTCCATTGATAGCGCCCAACCAGCGATCGAACCCAGCTCTGCCGATAGTTTGCGGCCTAGCTCCGGATCTTCGATGCTTGCCGTTCGGGCGCGGGTTTGCAACGGAATGCAGCGCCTGTCCCAACCATCGCCACTGTTCTCCGTTTGGATGTGTTCGACGGAGGCGATCGCAAATCGCACGTTCCATTTTTTTTGGTAAGCCGATGCAGAAAATAGAGCGCGTCCCGAAATGCCGCCATTGTCCACCAATTCGTAAAAAGCTTTGAGCCCGCTAAGAAAGCCGCCAGCATCGGGGATGTAAAATAAGGATTTACCAGTTAATAATTGATGCCGACCTTCAGGTTTTGTCAGTTCGGTCAAGCTATTGGAACTGACGCTGTTTTCTTCGCCAAGTAAGTTTGCCCAAGTCCGCAGCATCACGCCTTTCCCGCTACCGCTATCCCCAATCAAGTAAGCAAATTTCCCGTAAGGTGCGGTTGGGTCTAAGTACATCGAAGTTACGGCCCTGATGACTTCTATCTGTTCGACACCGTAGGCAGAAAGTATGAATTGCTTAAATTCGGCTGGACATTCTGACCCCGGCACATAATCGCAGGGCGAACAAGAAAGCAGGTAATGTTCCTTGTCGTGTGGGAACAGTTCGCCAGTTCTCAAATCCACAGTGCCGTTGGAGAATGATTTGAGGTGGTTGCGAGAAGTGTCAACCTTCTGGTGCAGCACCTTCCGGCAATATTTAAAAGCCGAATCTAAGAATTTGTTAGTGCCGAACTTAAACTTTTTGCCGACTTCTGCTGTTTCGTAGCAATTCTCCGTAAAGTCGCCGATGAGTTTGTTCACGTCCGCTTCATCTTGGAACTGCCAATAGCGCCCGTTCCATTGGTAGAAAGCATCATTGACAACTATCCAATCATCTCCGAATAAATTCTTGAGGCAGTGTGCCTCAAACGTTGTGGACTTGGGGACTAAGTATCTGTCTCTAGTTCCACCACTGCCGCCGTCGCCTCCAAAGGTTTTTGATTCCCAGTCCTTAAAAGTAACGGACGTGGCCAGCACTTTTCTAAAAGCTTCAATGCTCTTTCGTTGAATCAAATCGTCCATGCCTTTGGTTTCGCCTTCGGTGCCCGCATCCCAACCTCCAGTTGCACTGTAGACCGGAACGTCGAACTTGAGCAACACAAGACCGAGTTTCCGCTGTTCCCAGGTGACGTTTGGGTTGGTGGCGGCATCGGCATCGAAGCCAAAGATAAAACCGAAGCCGGCACGGGCGTACTTTTCTAAAGTTTCGACCAAGTAGCGCTTGCCTTGAATGTCTCCTTTTTTAGAGGTTAGACCCATTGAAACGCCCAGCAGTGCAATAGTTGGGATGTCGTTAGCGCACCCGGCGATTCCTTTGAACGGGCCTTCAGTGAGGACAATGCACGGATGGTCGTTGATGCGGTAGCAGTGCTGCTTGAGATTTTCTGGTTCCCAGTAGTTTTTGTCGGTGGGATGCTGGGGCAAGAATGCGTCGTACTCTCCCACTGGTGTGCGATATTTGGGCGCTTTCTTGCAGCTTTCTGATTTCCAAGGCTTGTCCGGTCTGAATTGAAATTGTGTGGTTTTTCCCACAAACAGGATACCGCCAGACTTCGCCGCGTAGCCCAAGTAAACTGATGCCTCATCCGCAGATACGGTTCGGCAGTTGGCGTAACTCCAATTATTCAACAGCCCCCGGCTCTCAATGTGGCTCTTGTGTTTGGGGCAAAGATAAGTGGTAGTTGATAAAAATTGATTTGCAACAACGTTCATAGATGCCTCTCTCGCTACTCATAGCGGTGCTAACTGGTTTTTTTTACAAAAACCCGCTAAATGTAGAAGAGACGGCTCTGCTTTAACTACCGTTAATGTGCAAAGGTGCAAATGATGCGGTAATGGCAGAAATGAACTATGATGAATCTAAAGTTTTTTATTTAGTTGTTCGCCGTCTCTTCTATAGATAGCGGACTCTTTTTTTTGGTCTGGTCTTGGGCTGCGAGGCTCTTCGGTTGTTGCCAAGGGCCTCTGTAATTCCATGAGTTGATAGATCCTCCAATTTTAAACTCGAACGTATGGCTTAGATTGCTCGCTGGCAAGGAATTTCTGATAAGCTTCCCTGTCGCCACCGCATGAATCAACGGAAACCTTGTTGACAATCTCATAAGTCATTGCCTCAGCTTCTTCTGGCATCAAAGGCTGGCGCTCGCAGTAAGCAATCTGTACGTCCCGAAACTCTGGCATATCCCCTTCAACCTCTGATAGGTCAGCTTCGTACCGAAACACTCTGACCACTACCCAGTCCGAGGGAGTGACAAGGTAAGCTTTCCAAGGGCTACCCTCTTTTTTAACGTGGTAAGTTAGCCGTTCTCCAACTTTGACCTTGCGCTTCAGTAGAGGACGCGAATCGTGAGAAAGCTGTAACAGTCGAGTCAACTGTTTCCCAATCACAAGCTCTTTGCTCTCGATAGGAATCCATTTTTCTTGCTCTTTGACTAGGTAAAGGCTCAGCGTAGACTTGCTTGCCAATGGGTCGTAAAGTTCGAGTTCTTCAGTTTGTGTCATCACATCAAATGCTTTTATAGTTATGCTTCATCTAGTCCGGGTCGTCTTGATGGTCGCCCCACATATCCCAGAAGCTGGTCTGCTTGCCCTTAAACACGCAATCGACCGATAGGTCTGAATCGCCCTCGTTTTGTTCGACTCTTTTGAGTTCCCACCCATACTTTTTTTCCATCTCCTTGCAATCTTCTTCAGATGACGCCGAATGTCTGTTTTCCTGCTCCGAATCGTCATCCTCACTTTTGCTAAACGGCCATCTAATCATTGCAGTCACTCCTTTAAATGGATGTATTTTAAAACGCCTCCAGCTTTTTATAGTAAGGGTTTGGGGGGTCGTGGAACTCAAAAAAATTGAAATGCCGTTCTTAGCTCTGGTTCTACCTAAATGCAGTCCACAAAAGCTTTTGGCAAAAAATCTGAGACATTTTGAACTTTCAATCCAGCACACTTGGCGTTGCTGTTTTGGGTATACACCAAACGCGAGATAAAAAAATTTTGGTGTATACCCGCAGTTCAGCCTAGTTTTTCAAGTAGTGTTTCCCATTCCATAATTTGATTTTTTAGCAATTGGATTCGATCGCCCTTAGCCTTGCGCTTGAGAAACAAACCCCTGCCAGCAAGTTCTTCGCGGGCTAATGCGATACTTTGCTCCAACACTTTTGGTCAATTCCTCCCTATCCTCCTTTGCTATTTCAGTATCGGTCATCCCCACCATCTGACGGGCGAACTGTTCCAAGAATTCAGAGCGCGAGATGTCAAGCACCTGGGCCCTGGTGTCGATCGCCTTCATCGCGGTGGGAGTTACAAAAATGCTGTAGCGCTCTTTGTTTTCGCCCCAAGCGCTGCGTTCTGCGGGTTTTCTGGTCATTTGTCTGTGTATGCACAACAATTTTCATCATAGGGCTTGACAATACCCAAATAAAAGTGCCATGCCTGTGCATACATAAGCATATTTGTGCATACACAGGCATAGTTTAACACCAAAATCAAACCCCGCTCCCTCTGACTGGAAATCTTCTGGGGCGGGGTGTGGCACTCACATTAATGAGGTTTTTCAATCATGACACAAATACCGATACCGCTAACGGTTGAGGTGTCCGCTGCTGCTGCAACGCCAGGGGTGACGAGCGCTTCTTTGTATCCTTCGCTGTTGGCATCCGTGGAAACGATGGCAGACCCAGAACTCTCGGTTTTGATGGAAGCGGCCGTTTATTCACTGCGCCAAAGGGACACCCTTCAGGGGCGCTTGTCGCCCCCTGAAATGCAACGCCCAAATTCGAGCAGTTGCCGTCGTGTCCAGTGATGGGAAAAGTTTTTGTATTGCTTCATAGCAAGAACCTTTCAATTAATACAGCACTTTGCGTGACTAAGAGGTACAGTAACAGCAGTGAGCAAAATAATTTTCGATTTGCTTACTTGAACATAACTTCACTCCCAATTCCAAGAGTTTTTCCACAATCTGTACACTTCGAGGTACAAATTTTCTGAGCCATGCCTTTAATTCCCACCATAAATGTTCGATCGGGTTAAATTCCGGTGAGTACGGTGATAAATACACCACACTTGCTCCTACTGCTTCGATCATTTCTTCTACCCCCTCTACCTTATGTACCTTCAAATTATCCATGACTAATACCGCTCCTTTCCATAATTTGGGAACCAGTTGTTCTTGCACAAATTTCTTGAACTCCTCTCCATTCATAGATTTTTCCATTGTCTTCATGGCGATTACCTTCTTATTGCTTATTGCACCAACTACTGTCACCCTACTTCCTCTATAAAATGGCTTAATATCGTAGCTTCTTTCTCCCTTTTTACTTCGAGCTCTGGGCCTCATTATCCCAAGCAATACGCTCATTTCGTCCAAAAAAATCAGATTTTCTGGTTCGACATCTCGAATTTTTTCCCAATATTCTATGCGCTTCTTTTGATTAATTTATTTGTGGGCTTGACTGCTCCGTAGTGTTTTTTTTAAAGTGAGTTCCTGCTTTTTGAGGAATCGGCACATGGCACTCTCGCTCAACCATACTCCTGTTTTTTCGTGCCAATACTCACAGTATTCTGAAGCGTGTGTAATCTGGATACTGAGCTACCATCTCTTCAATCTGTTGTTCGTGACCAAACAGTAGGCTCGGTTTACCACCCTTTGCCTGACTAGGGAGTAATTTTCCTGTCTCTTTTTTTCGCTTTAGTAGTGCTTGTACCGTACTTTTACGCTCCTTGAAATCTTTCTGCTACTTTCCGAATAGATGTGTTACCTGCTTCGTAAGTGTCAACGATCTTTTGACGCATATCTAGGGAGTAGGGTTTCATTTTTCTCTTTTTTACTACCTCTCCTATTGTACCTAATTGTTACGCAAAGTGCTGTATCCTCACGCTAACATGAAGCAACCCTCGGCTTCGCACAGAGCTTTCGCTGGGCTCTAGTCCGCAGGTTTGCCGGGGAAGCTCCAGAAAGAGCGATCGCTCTTTCCGGCATCCGAATAATGTAGGGGCATTTTCCCGTCCTTCAATCTCGCCCGTAACCATGCGATCGTTATTTTCACTCTCTTAACTGAAATTATGATTTTTTTGCATATTTTATGAGCTGGAAGTCTTGGCTTGTTGCCAAGATAGCGGGAAACTGACAATCCTGCTGAGGGAAAAATAACAATCGCGTAGATTCTTCTGCGCGAGCAGAAAGTGAGTATCTTTCTGCCGATGATAAAGGAGGTAGCTAACCCGGATTATGAATTTCTTCCCCAGTGCTATTCCTCGACATCTCCAAACACAGAATTTTCAGCTCAACCCGGTTTATGAGCGTAAGTTCCGAGCGCGTGACCAAACTAAATACTTTATTTTTGATGAAAATGTAAATCCTCCGTATCCAATTACCCCACTGCAAACTCAGTAAATTGACGCACGTAAGGGGCTTTAAAAGCTAAAACAATATCTTCCTTGGGAACTCCGGCGGCTACTAACTCATTCGCTATTCCTGCTTCCGTTCTATCCCTCTGAATCCAAAATTTACCATCTTTTATATCAACGTGAATCACACAGCCGTAAACCCGTTTTTGCTCGTCCCAGCCCAAATGAACCACATGATAATGTTCCCGTTCGGTATCAAAAAGTAATTGAACTTCTGTTTCAGTATCCAAGTCATTCCTTGAGTGTTGAGACAGTATTGTTTGGATTAATTCTCTGTAGTTTACTCTTTCCATAAAAGTATCCCCTCTTGAATAGCATCAAAAATGAGTAATTTGAGCTGATGCTCAGCGATTAATTCTTGAATAAAACGATTGCAAAAAAAATCATTATACACATCTTGGTTTATTGCTAAATACAAACTTCTGTTTGGTTGCTTTTTTCTCAGGGCAGAACGATAGCTGAGAAATTGACCCAAAGCTATATAAAAGCTGGCTAAATCAGATGCACCGATAAAAGATTTAATCTCTACAGCTATTTTGAAGCCATCTTTCTCTGCTGCTAAAATTTTCTCCCCTGCTAAGTCGATAAAAAAATCAAGTTCCTCTACCTTGATAAAAAGAGGATCGTGAGTGATGATCCATCCCTCTTTTTCTAAAGCTGAACGAACAGCATTGTGAAAAATATCTTTAGCTGACATATCATAGCCACGAAAATGCTTAACCGAGCAGTATTGATTGCCATTCCGCCATCATATCATTACAGCCATTCGCGATCGCACTCCCCAAAAATTCCCCCCACGGAGCATAACTCTCCCACCCACCAGCGATAAAGCAATATCAGGCGATTCCACAGCAAGTAGCCCAAAAAAACAGGCTAAAGCTGCATAAAGGTGTTCTTCTTCGTAGAACAGGAGCGAACACACGGGCTCGTCCCCGGACGGTGAGGGTTCACGAGGGAAGAACCAAATCGATCGATCGCGTGAACCGTTAAAGGCGTAAAATTTAGTATTTATAAGTAAAGTTATAAAGAGTAAATGCTCAACAGAATTGAAGAGCAACAGCCGGAAACCTTGAAGTTACTGTCACCGGTGCCACTGGCGAAGCACCCAGCAGCGGTGTACCTCGACAGTTTGGGAAGCGATCGCTCGAAGGCAACGATGGTGGCAGGGCTCGACATTATGGCGAAGCTGCTCACTAATGGGGAGTGCGGCGCGATGACTTTGAATTGGGCAGCATTGCGCTACAGGCACACGGCAGCGCTGCGCTCGGCACTGGAGAAAAAGTACGCGCCGGCATCGGTTAATCAAATGCTGTGCGCCTTGAGGCGAGTGTTGAAGGAGGCTCTGCGGTTAGATTTAATAGACTCTCAAGATTACAGTAAAGCTGTGGATGTCAAGAGTATCAAACAATCGGGAAAGCCCAGGGGGCGATCCGTGTCACCGCATGAAATTGCAGCACTGATGAAAAGCTGTTCAGGTAATAGTTCCGTTGATGTCAGGGATACAGCGCTTATTGCTATTTTGCGTGGGGGTGGCATCCGTCGGGCTGAAGCAGTCAACCTAGATTTGGCAGATTTCAACCTATCTACGGGAGGGTTGGAAATTAGAGAGGGTAAGGGCAAGAAATACCGAACAGTTTATCTCCCAGGGCCGGCGATCGCTTTGGTAGAAAAGTGGCTCAATTTGAGAGGAGAGGAACCGGGCCCGTTGCTTTTTCCCATCCGTAAGGGAGGAGAAATTCAATTTCGGCGGATGACGGACGATGGTGTTTTGAAGATTTTGCAGCGACGGGCTTTCCTCGCTGGAGTGGATTCTTTCTCGCCTCACGATTTCCGTCGCACGTTTTGCTCAGACCTCCTCGATGCTGGAGTCGATATCGTGACAGTGCAGAAGTTGGCAGGGCACGCGTCGCCGGTAACGACAGCTAAGTACGATCGCCGGGGCGAAGAAACGAAGCGACGGGCTGTGCAGCACTTAGGGTTTTAATTTGAGGGTGGAGGTGCGACTCGTTTAACTTAAAATAAGTTGAAAGGCTTATGGGACGGTTAGCCTAACTGCTCAGACAGTTAGTGACAACTGGTTACATTTGTAGTTACATTCTTACGCGATGGTAGAAGCCACATTCAGTAAAGGTTGTGAGTATTTGGGGCGAATTTCATGCAACGTTAAATTCTTAAACGAAATACAATTAGATGATGGTTCGTATGTGAGGAAAGATTTACCCATCCGGCAAATTAAGGAAAAAAGGATTTAAGGCCATACAGGTAAGAGTAATTGAGTACACAATTGAGAATTACGACCGCCCAGAAGCACAAATTAGATATCGTTTAATTACCGGCTTGTTGGACGCTGAAAAGTTTACTGCCCAGTTACTTGCCTGTGAATATCATCAACGTTGGGAAGTCGAGAATACGATTGATGAACTCAAAGTACATTTATTAGGACGAAAAACTCATATTCGTTCTCAAAGACCAAAAGAAGTTGTGCAAGAAATTTATGGTTTACTACTAGGACATTGGACTGTAAGGTCATTGATTTTTCAAGCGGCCAGCAACGCAAGCATTTCACCCTTGCGTCTTTCTTTTACTGGAACCTTACGAGTTGTTCGTCGCGCGCTCCCAAAATTTCAAGGGTTACAACCACAAGAACTTCCCTTTTTTTGAGTTGGTTGACTTGGGAGATTCTCGATCAAAATATACCGGAAAGAGTGAGCGAGAAACAACCCAAGAGTCGTGAAAAAGCCTGGATCAAAATTTCGGTCTAAACAAGTTAAACACAGAGGTACTGGAATCATAATGAATACTCCTGTATTTATTGTTTTAAGCACTGCATAGCTCTTAACTGAACCGTATTGGGACCGCCTCCGCCGATCACCACGGCATATTCGTTCATAGCCACCATGATTCTCGTTCATAGCCACCATAATAGTAGGGCGATGCTAAACTGCCTCCTACTCCGTCTCCCGTGGCGGCAACTCAGACCGTGCATCCAGCCGACGCCCAAAGGCTTCGCGGGTTCGGGGCGGGCGTTCTCTCGTCCCGGGGCGGATTGAAAGTAATTGTCGATCGTGCCCCGGTTTTAGGCTGGGGCTTTCTGAAAGCATTGAAAGCTTCAACGTCAGGTCGGATGCAGAGTGGATTAACTTAACTAATTTTTCAAATTGGAGATGGATTTTGGTAAAGGGGAACGGAGGTGTCTTTGGCCCCAAAGCATAAACCAACAAGCACAATCCGATCCCCAAACCAAAGCTCCCATTCTTTCAGGAGATTGGAAACAAGCGTTATCAGTAAATAATAAACGGTGTTTTAGGACAGTAAAGCTTTTCTCTTAACTAGCTGTCCTCTACTTCTCAAGTAAACTGCTAGGCAACACTAATTATCTGACCGTCCCTTAAACTGCTGAAGTCATAGATTGTGCTACCAGCTATGAGTTTTTCAAATTCAGAAGTATTCATAATAATGCTATTCTTGATGAAATTCACCGCTGTCCCCGATCTTCCAACGGTATAACTTCCTGACGTTAATTCCAGTGTGTCTTTACCGTTTTCGCCATTGAAATTACCCCTACCGAAACCCTTGAGATAGTCTTTACCATTTCCTAAAAATATGCTGCCAATGCCCTCAAAGCCTCCCTCGGCAATGATGGAGTCTGCGTTGTTACCAGTATTAATGATACCGAGATTGAAGATGCTGCGACCGCTAATCTCAGTGATTGTGTCATTACCATCACCGGTATTAATGGTATTGGTGTTGTAGAAACCATATCCGGTGCCGTCATTAAGGCTTGCATCGCAAATGATGGAGTCTGCACCACTACCAGTATTAATGATTCCGGTGTTGAAAATCCCGAAGGCGGCAATGCCACTAATTATGTCATCACCATCACCGGTATCAATGGTAGTAATGGTAGTGCTGCCCTCTTTGTTGCCAAGACTATTGAAAATTCCGTACCCACCGCCGCTAGTATTAGTGCCAGTGATTGTGTCATCGCCACCGCCACTATTTATGTTTCCTAGACTGTAGATGCCGGTGCCACCTCCGTCGCCATTGCCACTTATTAAGTCGTTACCGTTACCGGTAGCGATCGTGAAATAGTTTATAAGACCGGAAAAGCCACTACCCGTAATTGTGTCGTTACCGTCGCTAGTATCTATGGTGCCGGTGGAGTTGAAGATTCCGCTACCAGAATCGCTTTCCTGAGCAATGCCAGTGATTAGATCGTTACCCTCTGAAGTATTAAGCGTGCCGAGGTTATAGATGCCACTGATACCGAACCCCACAGTGTCAAGGCTAGTGCTAATGCCAGTGATTGTGTCGTTACCATCACCGGTATCAATGGTACTAATGGTAGTGCTGTCCCTTGGGTTGCCAAGACCATTGAAAATTCCGTACCCACCTCCGCTAGTATTAGTGCCAGTGATTGTGTCATCGCCACCGCCACTATTTATGTTTCCTAGACTGTAGATGCCGATGCCACCTCCGTCGCCATTGCCAGTTATTAAGTCGTTACCATTACCGGTAGCGATCGTGAAATAGTTTATAATACCGAAAAAGCCACTACCCGTAATTGTGTCGTTACCATCGCCAGTATTTATGGCGCGGGAGTTGAAGATTCCGCTACTATAATTACTTGCCTGACCCATGCCAGTAATTATATCGTTACCCTCTGAAGTATTAAGCGTGCCGAGGTTATAGATGCCACTGATACCGAACCCCACAGTGCCAAGGCTAGTGGTAATGCCAGTGATTGTATCGTCACCAGCAAGAGTATTAACGATGCCATCATTACGTATTTCCTCCACTCCAGACGGGACAATATTAGCCTGGTCAGTAAACGTCGTTATACTTGAAAGTTCGATCGCCATAGGAAGACCTCCGAATTAAGAGAGAAATGAAAGAATGTTAGATGTTATGTCTTATATTTGTCTCCCAATTTCTGGGGGTGACAACCCGCCCAAAACCCAGACGGGGTAAAGATTGAGCTGTGTTGTGGTAAAAAAAGATAGGCAGTAGAATTGTTACAAGCTTGCCTATCCCAAAAAATATGTTACCAACATTTTACCAGACTCACTTACAAAAACAACTGACGCCAGCCCAGTTTATTTTACTCACAATCTTGTTGAACCTGATACAATCCGAGAAACAAGTGAGGTTAGAGAGACTGGTGCGAGTATTTCCTTACCCAATTACTACCGAAAGTCTTGCCAAGCAAATTACAAAGATTTCTCGATTTACCTCAATTAAGGATCGCACTAATCTGGTTCCCATTAATCACTTATTGGTTAACAACTTATTGCCCTATCGGACAAAGGTTATCGATTGCGATCGACCGCAGTCAGGGGGGTGTATCAATCTGTTCACGCTCGCATTGATTTGGCTGTTATAGGGCTATCCCATTATACTGGTGTTTATTACCCAAATTAGGAAACAGTAACTTAAAAGAACAAACCCTCGCTCTACAACAAGTCTTACCCTTACTTAAAGAATATAAAGTCATCGTTTTAGGAGACCGTGAATTTGGCTCGGTAGACTTGGAAAACAAACCGGGGACAATGGGTGTATCTTTTTGCTTGAGACTGAAAAAAAATCATTGCCTGGAAACAGAAAATTTAATCTGGCAACGTTTAGACCAATTAGGAATAATACCAGGAACTTCGTTATACTTTCAAGGAGGAAGAGTCAGAAAAACACGGGCCTCTAGCCGGATTTGATATCGCCTGTAAATGGAAACGTAACTATCAGGGAGTAAAAGTCAAAAATGCTTGGTTTAGTCTGAAAGATTTAGGCTCATTGCCTGTCGCGATTGCAGCTTACAAAAAGCGGATGGGAATAGAAGAAATGTTCCGAAATTATAAGACAGGAGGCTACAATATAGAAGGAACTGGTTTAAAAAAAGAGTGGCTTATTAAAATAATTTGGTTAATGGCTATCGCCTACAGTTCGGCAATATTTCAGGCTACTGAAATTCAGAAAAAGTAGGTACAAAAATATATATCTAATTCTAAAAAACCCAGAAAAAAATACCGAAGACGGAGTACATTTGGCATTGGTCAAGATGGGGAACAGTGGGTAAATTATCTCGCTCAACATTCCGAACTCGTTCAAGAGTTAATGAAATTAACTCCTAATAAACGTCGTTTTTATCAGCAGGGTGTACGGGCTGGAACCCTGATTTGGTCTATTTCGTAGCCTTCTCTGTCACCCCCCAGGAAATAAACGTAGCTTTTATCAACAGGGTATACGGGCTGCAACCCTGATTCAGTCTAGTTCCTAGACATCTTTGTCACCCTCCCAGGCTTGTAGCACAGTTTAAATGCACAACATCTTGGTACCCTAATCTCCCCACACTTGGCCAAGGATACCGCACAACTTCATCAGCTTGAGCCTGTGCGGTTGCAGAATGAGCCGGATTATACAACAAGAGCGATATAACGGATTGCTGCGTTGCGATAGTGCGCTTGGAGGCGATCGCCCTCGAAATCCTGTAACTCCTAGAGCCGTGGTGCTGACTGTGCGTGATTTTGGGTGTTTGGAGGGGATGCCAGAGGTGCGCTGTGCAGATCGACTCCCACTGAAATGGTAGATTTATAGAAGCAAGATTGGCATCAGTAACGCTTTCAATTATCATTAAGGTTGGTTCTCTAGCAAAATTGTCAAAAATAAGAAATTAAAATGATTATTTTTCCTTCGGCATTGGCGTTCCAGTTGCTGTCATCGTCCGGGGGCAGGGTTAATAAATATTATCTTAATTACCGATTCATACAGACTCAAAGTCGAAACCTGTGAAGATAATTACCCATAGCCAAGCGGTAGTTATGTGCATCTAGCGCTCAGTCCCCCCCTAGAGTTGATGTAGCCGTGAAAAAGATCCTGATTCTCACCGCCAATCCAAAGAATACAGACAAGCTGCGCTTGGATGAAGAAGTCCGAGAAATTCAGGCAGGCTTAGAACGAGCCCAAAAAAGAGATCGGTTTGAAATTGTTACTCGATGGGCATTACGTGTTGATGACTTGCGTCGCGCTTTATTAGATAACGAACCACAAATTATCCATTTTTCTGGGCATGGGGCCGGAGAGCATGGCTTAGCTTTGGAAAATAGTTCGGGACAAATGCAGTTAGTCAGTACGGAGTCACTCGTAAGGCTATTTAAGTTGTTTAAGGACACGATTGAGTGTGTTGTGCTGAATGCCTGCTATTCAGAGGCTCAAGCTGAGGCAATTCACCAACACGTTGACTATGTAGTTGGCATGAATAAGGCAATTGGCGATCGGGCAGCAATTGAATTTGCTGTGGGATTTTATGATGCCCTGGGAGCCGGAAGATCTTATGCAGATGCTTATGAGTTTGGGTGTAGTGCAATTGACTTAGAGGGAATTCCGGAGTCTCTAACACCCGTCCTCAAAAGTAAGAATAGTCAACCCAGCCCATCAAACTTGCCCCTACCTCCGAAACCCCCTGGTATAGATGACAATGACTTTCGTTATGATGTCTATATCAGTTACGTAGACGAAGATCCTGATTCTACCTGGGTGTGGGATACGCTACTGCCACGACTGGAGCAGGCTGGTTTACGTATTGCAGTTTCCGGTGATGTTGACATACCTGGCGTAGCCCGCTTAATCAACATTGAGAATGGAATTACTCAGTCTAAACGGACTATAATCGTGCTGTCAGAAACCTACCTGGCAGATAACATGGCAGAATTCGAGAATAGTCTAGTGCAAACAATGGGGATTCAGGAAGGTGGCGCCCGTATAGTACCCATCAAATTCACGCCAATTGACTCAAATCTCTTACCTCTACGACTTTGTGGTCTTCTGAAGCCAATAGATCTAGCTCATCCCCGTCGCTCCCAGCACGAATTTGATCGCTTAGTGCAAGGATTGCAAAAACCATTTTATATGCGTGAAAAAAAGTAACATTTGAAGTATTCTCTTTTACAGATCAGCTCCATTCATCCCACCCCTATGCTACGCGCAGGCTACGCCAACAGGGGTCGGGATGAATGGACTGTCCATGCGGGGGGCAGTAAAGATTTGCAACAAACAAATGAAACACAGGAAAAGAATACCCCGTGTAAAGTTCGCCCAACTAAGAGGATTCACCTTTCTAAAGCAAACGGGAAACAAAGACCGAGATTTCCACAATCAAATATCGGGTAATACACGCAGTAGTTAAGAATGCTCTACAGCCAAGCTGGGACAACTGTTTTGAGTCAAACAGTTGTCGATTTCGCGCCGCAGGACGAAGTTGCCACAATGCCATAGAATAATTGTGGTATCTTTTCAATGGACATGGCAAAGGCAAATGGGTACTTGCTCCCGCCATCAAGGGAGCATTCGATAACATTAGCCACAAGTATATCCTCAAAGCAATCGGGAAAGTCCCCGGCAGAGAGTGAATCAAACAGTGCGTAAAAACAGGATATTTAGAGGCAGAGATATTTGATAGTACCGAGCAAGGTACTCCTCAAGAGCGAATTATTAGAAACAACTTGACATAGATAATATTTTAATGAAAAAACAGATTTGGTTTTTAAGCTTGGAGCTGATAGCTACGAGTAGTCTACTAGCATTCTCCTGGATAGCTCCTACATCAGCTCAACAGAGAATAGACATACGTAATGTTAAGGGAAATGTTCAATTCCACGACTCCAGGGAAGAAGGAGTCTGGTCTAGAATTCAATCCACTGATCCTCCACCCCTATTGCCTAAGCAGTGGCTCCAAACGCGAAGTAGCAGCAGAGCAGACTTATATTTAAGTCCTCGAGGGACTGCTTACCTGCAGGGAAGTTATACGACTTCTCAATTTGCGCCGACAGCGGAATGCCTATTTCTACTGGCTCAAGGCAAAATCGTATACCTCCATAATAGGAGGTCTGTTGTCCCAGCGTGTGAAACCAGAACTAAAAAGGCAAGCATACGGGCTCCTGGTACAGCACTATTCGTTATAGAAGACGATCGAGAGACAACGGTTGGGGTTCTGACTAATAGTCCAGAAGGACCTGTTACAGTCACTGGTCTAAGAAGTGGAAAGACTGTTGAACTGAGAGCTGGTGAGCTTGCATCTGTGTCTATTGATGGAGATGTGAGGCGGCTCGGGGAATTCAGCCTGCGAGGCTTCTATCGGAACAATCCACTGGCTTTGGGTTTAGGGCTTGGATCGGAGCATGAAGATTTCGTCAACCAACAACCTGATGACCTCCAGGAAGTAATCCTTGAGGTTCGGGAGGAAACTGTGGGGGCTTTACTGGAGCAAGAGAAGGAGAGGTTACTTGATAATGAACTTCTGACTCCTCCCAATCTGGAATTTCCTTTACGTGCCCCTCACGTACCACCAAATCCTCCACCACCAATTCCTCCACCACCAAATCCTCCACCACCAAATTCTCCACCACCAATTCCTCCACTACCAAATCCTCCACCACCAATTCCTCAACCACCAATTCCTCAACCACCAATTCCTCAACCACCAATTCCTCAACCACCAATTCCTCAACCACCAATTTCTCCACCAATTCCTCAACCACCACCTCCTCCACCAGATCCTCTACCAGAGGGTCCATTAGTTCCTCAATGATCGATAAAAACCTGGCGATAAGAACGCAACTTAGAGTTAGACTAAATCGCCAAATAGTTTGCTAAACTTGTCTATAATTGACCAAACAAGAAACTCTAGGTAAGCTTAATTATGTTTGGCATCAAAAGAGCGCTAAAATTGAATAACAACGAAGCGACCTTGATGGCAAAACACGCAGGATTTCGGCGGGCCGTATTCAATTTCGGGTTGAGCTTGCGGACTCAAATGTATAGTGACGGCAAGCTTTCGGACTCGAAGGCGATCGACAAAGTTAAAAAAGTTCTCACCAACCACGTCAAGAAACAGCCTGAATTCGCTTGGATGAACCAGTTGTCTAGTCGAGTCTACCAAAACGCTTTTATTGACTTGAAAAATGCGTTTAGTCGATATCGTTCCGGGAAAGCAGGTCATCTAAAATTCGCTAGCCGTCGCAATGGTCAATCTTTTACAGTCGATTCATCCAATGGGAAAGTTCTGCTAAGAGCTGGCAAAACTATTAAGATTCCTACATTGGGAATGTTTCGGCTTGATGAGCCCCTAGAATGTGGTTACGTGTCTCAAACTTTCACGTTCTCAAAAGGAGGTAGTCGCTGGTTTATTTCATTTTGTGTTGATGCGGAACGTCTCCCAGTTCAACAGCCCAAAGGCTCTGTAGGAATCGGTGTAGGTATTAAATCTTTTGCCATGCTGTCAAACCAGCAAGTTTTTGATGCACCAAAACCGTTGAAGCAAGCGAAAACAAAGCTGGCTATTTTACAACGTCAAACTTCAAGACAGGTAAAAGGCTCCAATAACCAGCGCAAAACCTACAATAAAATTAGCCGAATTCACGCGCAAATAGCTGGTATTCGTAAAGATTTTATACACAAGTTAACACCTTACTTAACCAAAACTTTTAAGCGAATCAAGATTGAAGACTTGAATGTCTTGGGCATGATGGCAAATCACAAGCTGGCGGGGGCGATATCCGACCTGGGCTTTTATGAGTTCAAGCGTCAACTCGATTACAAATGCCAAATGTATGGAGCAAATTTAGTGCTGGTAGATCAATGGTTGCCTAGCTCTAAAACTTGCTCTAATTGTGGGCATAAAAAAGATATGCCACGTTCGTCTTCGGACTTATGATTGTGCTGCTTGTGGTAGATCTCTCGATCGCGATCTCAACGCCAGTATGAATATTTTAAACTGGGAACCCTCGGCGGTCGCGGGATAGCCTACTGATCTTGGGATAGCCGCCTTTCTCCACTACGTTGGGGCCAACAGAGTGGGAAGTAAACTCGGATTATCTAAAGATGGCTTTAGATAAGTTTAGGTAAGTTTTACAAGCAGAATTTTCGATTTCTCCGAGCGAGTTAGTGGCAACCAAATTACTCATATTGGAGCTAGCCCATGCGTATTATGGCTGTAGTGTTTTTCTCTTCATCGACTTTTGGTGCTTGGGTCTTTAACTACCCAGCAATCGCCAGTCCTAGCCCAGAAATCCTCCAGAATCAGAACACCTCAGCCAACTCTAGAGCGATTGAGCTGCCAGAAGCCGAAGTCTATTCTGAAGTGACAAGAGTGCCTAATGTTGAAGAGACTAGGACCCTTGAGACACAGGTCGATCGTGGAGAGGTAAAAATGCCCGTGCTTAAGCTTACCGACCTAACTCCCGTTTCTGGAACTGCTGCCGAACTGTTACCTGTTGAACACCTTCAAGCTCAGAGCCCTGTACCTGAAGGAAAACCAGAAGCCGGAATCTATTCTGAAGTAACAAGAGTACCTAATGTTGAAGCCACTAGAGTCCTTGAGACACAGGTCGATCGTGGAGAGGTAAAAATGCCTGTGCTTAAGCTTACCGACCTAACTCCCGTTTCTAGAACTCCTGCCGACCTGTTACCTCTTGAACGTCTTCAAGCCCAGAGTCCTGTACCTGAAAAAAACCCCGATTTTCCAGAAGTTCCACCTCCGCCCCCTGACGAGCCTTACACTCCCGATGAGTCTGACAACGATCTTAGGAAGCCTGATATTATTCGCCGTTCGCTGCAGGAATCTTCTCGCCGTCAGCCGAATTTAGAACTGCTGCTGCGCTCTTCAGCGCAAACCTATTCTAGTATAAATTCTCCAGCAATTAACCGAGAGACAGCGTTCGTTAACAGTGCTCTTCTTCGGGGAAAACTCGACCTGGGATCTGAGACAAGCCTAGTAGCCGACGCTGGAGGTAGCTCCGTGCTATTTACATCGGAACATGGCTACAACGCATTGAACTTTAGTTTTGGAGTTCGACAGCAATTGGCAAACAACACTGCCGCTGAACTGGCATGGGTACAAGAGCGTCTCTCCAAGAATGGTTCGTCTGATGACTTAGTAGACAATTCATTACGGCTTGCAGTAGGGCGACTGGATCGACTCTCATCCAAGCTACGTTTAGACTCAGGCTATGAACTTCGAGCGAGCTTCGCCTCACCATACGAGGCAAGTCTAGTCAGGAACACCTTAACGGTGGGCTTGCGCTATGACCTGACTCCTCGGCTGCAAGGGAGGCTGGACTATCAGGTTGTCTTTGATGACTTCACACGCCAAGACCGCCTTAATACGCAACAGCAGATAACTGCTATGACAGTCTACTATCTTAATCGGAATACATTTATCAATGGCTCAGTATCTTACTTAGTGGGAGACTCGTATAATCGACTCACAGGTGGGTCAGGCTATAATTTAAATTATCTCTCAATCGGGGTGAACATTGGGTACAATCTATCAATATTTTAAGCATTATTTACAAACTTCTTGATATTCTTTTTTAGTCTTCAGGTAATTACTCTCCCTCAGCCACTTGCAACCACGATCTAACAAATGGTCTAACCCCAAGTTCCACAGAATTACTGGCTTATCTTCACTAGCTGCTACAATCATTGTGCCATTCTGACTAAAACTGACACTCTGGATAGGAGTCCCAAGCCCTTTCAAGGTTGCGAGTTCTTTGCCATCGCGACTCCAGAGCTTAACAGTTTTATCGTCACTGGCGGAAGCAATTAATTGACTATCAGGACTAAAACTCAGGCTAGTAACCAAGGCGTCGTGACCTCTGAGAGTTTTAGAGTCTTTACCATCAAGGTTCCAGAGCTTAACAGTGTTGTCCTCGCTGGCAGAGGCAATCATTTGTCCATCAGGGCTGAAACTCACGCTGTAACCTATCAGAGTTTGAACCTCTTTACCATCAAGGTTCCAGAGTTTAACAGTGTTGTCCTCGCTGGCAGAGGCAATCATTTGTCCATCAGGGCTAAAACTCACGCTGGTGACTCTTAGTTTGTGCTTCCCAAAGTTTTTGAGTTCTTTCTTATTAAAGTTCCAGAGTTTTAAAGTACCGTGTTTTAAAGTACCGTCCTGACCGCCTAAAGCAAGTATTGGGCGGTTTGGACTGAAACTTATGTTACTAACGGCCTCGCCCAAAGTTTCAACCTTTTCGCCGTTGAGATTCCAAAGTTTAACAGTGTTGTCCTCGCTGGCGAAGGCAATCATTTGACCATCTGAACTAAAAGTTAAGCTGGTAACTACCCCCTTATGATCTTCCGAGGTTTTAAGTTCTTGACCGTTGAGATTCCAAAGTTTAACAGTGTTGTTCTTAGGATTGTCCTTACTCCTTGAAGCAGTCGCAATCGTTTTTCCGTCTGGACTGAAAGCTAAAATATAGCCTTTTAGGGTATGTTTTTGGGAAGGTTCCTCACCACTAGGGAGGCTCCAGAGTTCCACTACGTCGTTATTGACCGAAGCAAGAATTTGACCTTTAGGACTGAAACTCACGCTATTAGCTGGAGCTGAATGACTTGTTAGAACTTGGAGAGAAGAAGTGTTGTTGGCTTTCCAGATTCTAACAGTGTTATCGTCCCCGACTGAGACAAGGGTTTCGTTGTCTTTTGGGCTGAAACTTAGGCTTTTCACTGGACGGGTGTGGCCCTTTAGAGTTTCAAGCAGCTCGCCCTTCTTGTCCCAGAGTTTGACAATGTTGTCCTCACCCGCTGTGGCAAAGGTTTCGCCATCGGGGCTGAAACTTACATCGTTCACTGGACCATTATGACGATCGGTATAAAGATCATCTGGGGGGGGTATAGGTCCTTTAACGTTGACGTTCCAGAGCCGGACAGTGCCGTCCTCACTGGCGGAGACAAGGGATTGACCATCAGGGCTGAAACTTACACTTTTAACAGGAGCGGTGTGACCCTCAAAGGTTCTGAGCAGCTTACCCTTGAGATTCCAGAGCCGAACGGTTCTGTCCGCACTAGCAGAAGCAATCATCTCGCCGTTTGGGCTAAAACGTACCCTATAGACTTGATCTGTGTGTCCATTTAAGGTTTTGAGCGACTTATCTTTGGGGTTCCAGAGTTTGATGATGCCCTTAGCATCAGCCGATGCAATGTTTTCACCGTCGGGACTAAAACTTACGCTATTTATTGGTATTTGATTGTGATGATCGAAAGATGAAGGTTCCTTGCCGTCACGGTTCCAGAGTGTCAACTTACCGTCCTTACTACCTGAGACAATCATTTTGCTGTTTGGGCTGAAACTCACACTGGTAACACTATCCTTAAGCTTTAGTGGAGGTAGGAGTTCTCCCCCATCGGGACTCCAGAATTTGACAGTGGCATCTTCTCCCGCCGAGGCAATTATCTTACCGTCGGGGCTGAAACTCACGCTCCGGACTTCAAGGCTATGCCCTTCTAGACGACTGCGTTCTTGTACTTCGTAAACAGCCTTTGCAAGAGTTGCCACAGTCTCCAGGCGAACTTGGTTTGGTAGCCACAAATTTGGCTGCTTGAGTTTTTTTCCTGCCCTGACACTCTCTATCAGTCCTTCAAGCTGGTTATTTTGAGAAAGCTGAGATTGGGACAATGCTGTTAAAGTCTCGATTTCGCGCTGCACGGCTTGGTTCCACTGCCACAAAGCGACCACTGCTGCTATGCTCACTAGCCCCGCAGCGGTAATGGCAACTTTCGTCTGCGTCTGAGCTGCTTTACGCGCTTTTCTTTCCTGCTCTGCTGCTTTCTCTTCCTGCTCCAGCCTTTCTCGGATCAGGTCTAACTCTCGTTGTCTAGCTGCTTCTTCTCGCTCTTTTGCTTCCTGAATAGCCCTCTTGCTGGCTTCTGCCAGTGTAAGCAGTGTTTCATCATAGCCTAGTTCGGCAGCATCAGGGCTCTCCAGCCAACGCTCTGTTTCAGCCAATTCAACCTCATCCAGCAGACCCCCACTACCTTTACCTAAGCGTACCCACTCCTCTACTTGACGCATCAGTCGCCTGCGAATCTGTTCCGCTTCCCGACGTTCCCTGACCCACAACTGTAGAGTAAACCAGCCACTAATCAGGGCTTCATGGGCAATATCTACTTTTCTGCTAGAGTTCTCCTCTCCACCGCTAAGCGTTAACAGGCGACGACTTGCTAAATAGAGTAGCGTCCAGTCAAATAGGTCTGCATTGTCACCGGACACCCGTAACTGTTCAACCGATTGCTGTCGGCGGGTATCGGCACGTCCCTCGCCAAACTGAATCAGCCGGAGGAAGATCCGGCGAGCGACCCGCTGCTCTTCCTCGCTCAGGGCAACTAGAGCATAATCAGCACGATTGGCGATCGCCGCTTGCAATCCTGTGCGGTTGCTAGCATCAAAGTTGCTGTAGGCTGGGCTAGTAAGGACTAGAGTTTCATAAGCTCTAAGGGGCAAGAATCGCCGCTCCACTTTCTCCCATAACAACACCAGTGTCTCTTGAAGTAGAGGTAAAACTCCTGGCTCCCCAACAGCATCTGCCACCAAGCGTTCTATTAATGCCGCTTCTATGAACACATCGGCATTCTCAGCCGGTCTGATGATTGCCTGACGCAAACCTACCGCATCTGGAGGGACTAGCTCCATTCGGTAAGATTGAATGTTTCGCCAGAGCGGTGACTTCATCAGCTCAGCATAAAAGTCAGCTCGAACAGTCAAAATTAAATAGCAGTTGGGAGTATCGATTAGGTGCAGCAATGCTTTCTGGAAGGGGGCTGCCTCCTCTCCGGTAAGTGTAAACACCTCCTCAAACTGGTCTATGACTAATAGCAATCGTTGAGCATTCGGCTGGCTAGCTAGAGCCTCTGTTACTGCCAGTTTAGGATTAGCAAGGTCATTCCCCAATGCAGTTTTTAGCTCAGCTAGAGGTGTCTCGCCAGGGCGGATAGTGCGAACTAGCCACTCGCCATAACCGAAGAGTCCACTTCGGCGCAGGGCAGGAATGAGTCCCGCAAACACTAAAGAGGATTTTCCATTTCCTGAAGGGCCAATCACAGAGATGAAGGGGTGCAGGCGTAGACGCTCTACGAGTTCCTTTACTTCCGCGTCACGCCCGAAGAAGCAATCGCTGTTATCCTCTCTGAAAGATACCATCCCTGGGTATGGACAGGGCGGCTTAAGAGAGGAAGTTGGTACGGGCCGCTTTAAGTCGGCGCAGAGGTGGCGAGTAGCCTCTTCCCACTCAGTCGGATTAGTGGCATTGAGTTTAATGAGAGGAGTTAAGCGAAGTGGCAGTTTGACCGGCTGTAAGACGAGGGGGATAACTGGCCACGTTGCTGAGTCAAAGCCGTAAAACTGAGCCAAGAGGTCAATGAATTGGTTAAAGCCGTCTGCCAGATAGGCTGGGGAAAGCACCAGCAACATACGATCGCTTTGCTCAATGGCACGCTCAAATTCTAGAAGCCGAACCGTACCTAGAGCAAATGCTGCTTCTGAGTGGTAACGCACGCCAGCCTGCTTCAAACAGTCGATTAAGTAGCCTTCTACCCAGTCACTGTCAGCATCAGCATAGGAAATAAAGAGGTCGTATTGTGCAGTTTTCACTATGATGCACTCTCCCACTAGCAATACTGTTCAAAACAAAAACAGAAGCCTTAATTCCGCATTTTCCTAAGCAAATCGAACTTAAAAATTAATCCCGCTTCACAAAAGTGACGGTTGAAAACCAAGGATTGCTATAGCGTCCCAAGCAGGAGTATCTAAAACAAAGGTATCTGACCCACTTCCCCCTGTCAGCATATCAATCTACCCTGCTGTTGTTGAACTACTGCCTTGAAGGAGATCGTTTCCTTTGCTGCCGTTGAGGGTATCGTTACCAGCTAGGCCTAGGATGGTGTCGTTTTCTGTTGTCTCTTCGAGGATATTGTTTTCTTGGTCGCCAATGATTTGTACCTTTTTCAATTCTCCTTTACTGTGTTTTGTGGAAGTTGTGCGAGCAACATTCTGTAAAAATAAAAGATTGGGTTTCTCACTCCACTGGGGGAGTGAGTCGTGCAACAGTTGAAGTTGACCAGGGAAAAACGATATTGGTTGGCGGTAATTCGGGATTGTGGACGAAGGCAACTACAGCTTCCCAGTCGAACAAGACTTTCCCTGGTCAAAGCGATGCTAGCTAGTTAATCCCCACCAACGGGAACAAATCGTGATTAGGCCACTTTCCTGCAACGGCATCGGCAATCTGGTTCAAGCGATGCGCTAGGTAATTCAATTTAATGTCGTATGGCGCTTCAAAATCTTTGTTGAGCGAGACTGCCATCGCGATTCCATCGTTGCGACGTACCATATAGGCAACCGCACCGGTCATTCCACCATAGTGTTCATCCAGATTGTCCTTATGCGCCTGTACAGTGCTGTTCTTCAGCAAGACGTTATCTTTTCCAGAAAACAGAACGCTTAACATCTTGACGTAATCTGCTGGAGCCATCGACAGACCACCTGTGCCAGGTAACGTTTGGAAGTTACCACTGTATGGGAAAGGTACCATAGGCTGATCGGGAGTCTTAGCACTTCTTTTCACCCCAGGATTTGTGGAATGATAGCGCACTTCTAATGGGTTCATTTCAGACAATAGGCTACCCGTGACAACTGCACGCTTGACGCCGATTGGCTTGCTGATGTATTTCTGCACCGTTTGCTCGAAGACCATCTGGTACTGTTGTTCGACAAGCAGCGTCAGCATCGTGAAGCCGGTATTGGAGTAAGAGTCTTTTCCAATTAGGTTGTCATCTAGGTCAATCATCACCTGAACATTGACCACATCAGCTAACGATAATGGGTATTGTTTCTTTTGGTTCGCTGGCAACTTCTCGTTGATCTTCTTGAGAAGGGAGTCCCAATCACCACTACTGGGAGGTAACCCAGCTTTGTGTTCGAGCATCTGACGAATAGTCATTTGGGGTATCTTATTCCCCATCTCCGATACTGGCTTTGTCAGTTGGACGCGATCAATATACTTGTCGTCTAAGCTCAGAACACCCTTCTCTGCTAACTGCAAGACCAGAAGCTTCACAAACTGTTTTGAGTTACTGCCAACACGGAAGATATTCTCCGGTCGTGTAACTGGGTAACCTTGCTCTGCCCAAGTGAAGGCGCGGGCGTAAACCAGTTTATCGTCTTTTGCAATTGCCAGTGACCCGGCTCGCACGTTGTCATTCTGCATAAATTCCTGCATCGCCTCATCAAAAGCGTACAGCGACGGAATCGACTGCCCTGTAACCGTCAACTGGCGCGGACGTGCTTCGTGGCGTTGGGTAAAAATCGCTGCGAATTGTGTTTTCCCGTTCACCACTGCACCCTGCACGCAGAGTGGGTAAAAGTTGCCGTTTTTGACCAGCTTATCGGCTTCGGCTTGATACTCACTGCTGGTCAACCCGATCTTTGAAACAAACTTACCTAACTGATCGTCGCGGTAGACCTCGATATAGCGACCGTGTGGCGCGTGCGTGATGAAAGCAGGACGCATCCACTGCGCTACTTGGGCATCAAAGACTGCCTGGAAGTCGCCAGGTTCTAATAAGGAGGAATCTGTTCCACTGAAATTGAGTGCTAGTTTTTTATCAGCACAGTGGAAAACGACATCCCACGAGACGTTATCCTCATTGGGGCCCCAGATCGCAGCATAATACGGCTCATCGGCTGATCCGTAGACAGTTGCCCAGCGCAAGATATAGTTATTGCTTTTCGCCCAGCGATTCCAGTATGTAAACGTCGAGGTATCGTGAATTTTTTTGTCTGGTCCATCTACTGGACCACTGACCAGACCGTGACGGGCAAAAGGCTTTGGCCCAGATGTCTCCTCAAAGACCGCTGCAAACACCGTATTTGACCCAGACCCGAGTACACTGACAATAATGGGGTAGAAGCCTTTTTTCACCTGGTCGTTATAAAACTGCTGGTACTCTGTGCCGCTAGCTTTATAGATTGCTGTTTGCTTCGCAGCTTCTGGATTTTGAATCCAGACCGACGCATACAGTGGATTTTTGGGTTCGCCATAAACACTCAGCGAGATCATCCGAAAGCCTTTCTTAACTAGCGCGTCACCTTCTTTCGTGTGATTGCTCAAGTTCCGGTCATGCATCGCCGCAATGGGATACTGCGGGTTGTGATCCTTTGGGGGATTAATGCCAGGAGATTTCCATTCGCGGGTCAATTTCTCCTTCTTAAAGGTGTTGTAGCGCTCAGACTCAGCCACGTCTGGCAATTCGTCTGAGGTCGGAAAGCCAAGTAGACCATTTTCACCGCCTTGCTTCTTCCACTGGTCTAAAATTTCCTTACGGACTTCATGTGCGCCAGTTGATTTTGACCAATAGATTGCACCATTCTGAAACTCACTGTAACGTCCTTGGCTAGGGGCAGAGGTCGGTTTTTCGCCAGTGATTGGATAGCCCAATGAACTCTTGACACCGCCCAGTGCCAACCATTTTTTATAGATATCCCCAAAGATTTCATGTGCGCCTGTCTGAGGAGTCCAGTAAATACCGCGCTCGTGACCTTCGCCAAACGTGTTATAGCGTCCAATACGATCAGCAGCAATGCTTTCGTCGGTGTTAGGCAAAGAACTCACATTCTTATCCCAGCCTAATTCCAGAAACTTCTTACGGATGTTGCCATGAATCTCTTGTGCGCCTGTATCCTTAGACCAGTAGATAGACCCGCCTTCGTAATCGCGGTAACGACCGTTGCCATCAGCGGTATCTTTTTCGTTGCCAATCGGGTTGCCCAAAAAGCTCTTTGCTCCACCCAATTCTGCATATTTTACTTCGATTGTTGTTGCCATGGTATGTTTTTCTCCTTTGTTATTAGACTTAAAGCAAGGGTCAAAAGTGATCGCGGCTTCCTACGTGTTAGCTAGGCGTTGTTGACCAACTTGACTTCTTATTTGGATTGAGAGTCCGTATCGGACTTCTCATCTCTACAAATCAATCAAAACTTGCACCTGACCGAGATCGAGACTGAGAACGTACTGACTTCTTACCGACCTTCAACTGACTAACTTTGAGACAATCTGCTTAGCTTTTTGGAAAGGAAAAAAAGAGCGCTCGCTACGGGGATTTAGTCCACTTGTAGAAGCGGGTGGATTGGGGTGAAAACCAGCAATATTTGTCGTTTTTCCAATTAAACCTGTCTCTACTATTAACTCTTCACAGAGAAAGGAGAAGATTATGCAGATAATGAAAAATTTTCTGTACTGCTAAAAGACAGGATTTGATGTTTGGAGTAAAAGCGAGCGCTACCCAGTGCTGCCCACCAACTCCTAAGAGAAGCCGTTTCGTGGTAGGCGATGCCTATGAAGAGCTTGGTAAAGAGGTCATCTGCGGCATCTTTACAGTCAGATGACCTCTCAGGCAAACTACTGATAGCTTGCCTGATAAAGGCTACTCATCAAAAGTAGTCTGTAACAACGTTAGTTTTCCGCTCAACTTTTGGGAACAGCTTATGAGTAAGAATGAGCTTCCCATAAATCTCGTCCTGTGGAGAAAAACCAGTGTCTTCATTTAACTTCTCGTCACCTAACACCACGAAGAATCGAGCGTTTTCATCTTCGGTCGGCGTCGAATCGGGGAAAGATAAGACGCTATCAAATACCCAAAGCTTGTCATCGGCTCCTTTAAAACCATCATCCGCTCCCCAGAGTTCGCACTTCAAGTTAAATTTCATCTGGGGAATTAATTTGATGACCGCTAGCTCATCTGGGAAAAAGTGTATTCGGCAAGTCACAGCACACTCTGACAATGACTTTTCTTTTATATGGTTGATGGCGAGTTTTGCATTCTGAATTTGAGGCATGACTTTTTCTTCCTTTCCTCAGTTATTTCTGAGGTGATAGTTTTACTGCTTGGTAGGAAGCCGCTTCGCCGAGTTGCTAATCCTTAACTTGCTCGGCTAGGTGTCATTGACAACTTGACTTCTTACTTGGATTGAGAGTCCGTATCGGACTTCTCATCTCTACAAATTCATCAAAACTTGTACCTGACCGAGATCGAGACTGAGAACGTACTGACTTGTTACCGACTTTCGACTGACTAACTTTGTTAAAATCGGCATAACTTTTGGGGAATAGGCTATGTCACGCTCGCTCAAAGTTCGCAGCGACTGCATTAAGCAAGCTAAATTAGCCCTCCAGCACAATGGCTTTCACAGCCAAAGAGCCTTGGCTGAAGATTTAGGGCTTGCTTTATCAACTGTCAGCAGGTTCCTCATCGGAAAAACTGTTGATTATGCGACTTTTGTGGAAATCTGTGGGCTATTGGGGCTGGAATGGCAAGAAATCGCCGACTTAGGGAATGTCGTTCCATCCCAACCCGTATCCGTGAAATCAGATCGCGCCACCGATACTCGTAACCCAAAAGACTTTCCGCCGGGTGGCAACGTAGAAGCGATTGACTTCGCCACCGCGCCAAGCGCGAGCGCCCACTGTCGTCAAGATTGGGGAGAAGCCCCCGATGTTACTGCGTTTTATGGACGGACTGAGGAACTTGCTACGTTAGAGCAATGGGTTGTGCGTGAGCGTTGCCGCTTGATTAGCGTCATCGGCATGGGTGGGATTGGTAAAACCACCTTAGTGGTGAAGCTAGCAGAACAAATTCAAGATGAGTTTGAATACATAGTTTGGCGCAGTCTCCGCAATGCTCCTGTGCTTCAAGAACTTTTGGCAGATGTGATTCGTTTCCTCTCTAACCAGCAGGAAACCGACTTGCCAGAAACAATTGACGGCAAAATCTCTCGATTGGTGGAGCGCCTGCGAGCCTCACGCTGTTTGCTCATACTTGATAACGCAGAATCCATCTTAAGCAGTGATGGGCGTGCGGGAACCTATCGAGAGGGATATGAGGGATATGGGCAACTTTTTAGCTGTATAGGAGAAACCCGTCATCAAAGCTGTTTAATATTAACGACGCGAGAAAAACCGAGAGGAATTAGCTATCAAGAAGGTGAACATTTTCCCATCCACTCCTTGCGGTTGAGTGGTTTAGCGCAAGAAAACGTTCAGGAAATCTTCAAGGAGAAGGGCTTTACAGTATCCGCAGACGAAGGACAAGGGTTAGTGGAGCAGTATGCAGGTAATCCGCTGGCGCTGAAGATGGTAGCCACGACAATTCAAGAATTATTCGATAGCGATATTGCTCAATTTTTAGAA
This sequence comes from Microcoleus sp. K4-B3, assembly GCF_036704615.1. Taxonomy (NCBI): domain Bacteria; kingdom Bacillati; phylum Cyanobacteriota; class Cyanophyceae; order Oscillatoriales; family Microcoleaceae; genus Microcoleus; species Microcoleus sp. K4-B3. The sequence continues at coordinate 20,528 of NZ_JAUBSF010000031.1, read as the reverse complement.
CAAGGCACTGTCGTTTTCGGTGATATTTCTAATTTGCTAGACCAACAGTTTAGTCGATTGTCAGCATTAGAAAAGCAGACGATGTTTTGCGTCGCCATCAATCGAGAGTGGGTTTCGATTACAGAATTGCGTGATGATATCATTCCTACTGTTTCGCATCGAGCGCTATTAGAAGCGTTAGAGTCTCTGCAATTGCGCTCTCTCATTGAAAAGGCTACACCCGCGTTGACACAGAGGCACTCAGTCAGCTTCACACAACAGCCAGTGGTTATGGAGTATGTCACTGAACGATTGATTGAGCAGGTGTGCCAGGAGATTAGTACGGTGGAAATTGTGTTCTTTGACCGCTACGCCCTAATGAAGGCTCAGACAAAAGATTACCTGCGAGAGGCTCAAATTCGTCTCATTATTCAACCCATTGTAGATAGATTACTGGCGATTTTTGGCAACAATGAAAGTATTAAAAATTGCCTGATTCAGATTTTGTCGAAGTTGCGAATACCCTCGGGAATTGCTGCGCCAACGCCCGGTTCCACAGAAGCATTACCCTCATCACCAAAACCCGGATATGCCGGAGGAAATGTTCTCAATCTCTTTTGGCAGCTTCAGATAGACTCCAGCGATTTAGATTTCTCTGGTCTAACTGTTTGGCAAGCTTACCTTCAGGGCGTGAATTTGCATCGCGTCAATTTTGTGAATTCGGATTTGACTAAATCGGTTTTTACACAAACGTTGGGAGGTATTTTATCAGCGACTTTTAGTTCAGACGGGAAGCTTTTGGCGACAGGAATCGATAACGATATTTGGCTATGGCACGTTGCAGATAGCCGACAATTCTTGTCCTTCAAGGGACATATCAGTTGGGTGCATTCGGTAGCATTCAGCCCAGACGGACAAATCCTAGCAAGTGGCAGCAATGACTCCTCTGTGAGACTTTGGGATGTTAACACTGGACAGTGCCTCAAGACACTACGAGGTCACACGGGTTGTGTGCAATCAATTGCTTTTAGTCCAGATGGACAATTTCTAGCAAGTGGCAGTAATGACTCCTCCGTTAGGCTTTGGGACGTCAAAACTGGACAATGCTTTAACGTGTTGACAGGACATACTAATCATTTACTGTCCGTCGTCTTCACGCCAGACGGACAAACGTTGATTAGTAGCGGTGAAGACTCCTCCGTGAGGCTATGGCGAGTCCATACGGGTGAATGTCTGCGAGTCCTGGAGATTCACATTAACTGGGTACTTTCAGTTGCACTCAGCCCTGATGGGCAGACGTTGGCAACGGGAAGCGATGGTAAAACGGTGAAGTTTTGGGATATCACCACTGGGGAATGCATTAGAACATTACCGGACTACAACAGTTATGTGTGGGCAATCGACTATGCACATCTTGGAAGTGATGTCAATTATTTTGACCGTCAAATTCTCGCAACGGGCAGTGAGGATACGACAGTTAAGATTTGGGATGCTTTGACGGGAGAATGTCTTCAGACATTACAGGGTCATGGCGATCGCGTTTGGTTGGTTCTGTTCAGTCGAGATGGCAGCACCTTGTTGAGTGCCAGTGAGAACCAGACGGTGAAACTCTGGGATGTCCGCACGGGGAAGTGTTTGAGAACGCTAGAGGGTTACAGCAATTCGGTTTTATCTGTTGCATTGAGTTCTGATGGGCAATTATTAGCCAGTAGCGGTCGAGACCAACAGGTAAGATTGTGGGATGTGGCGGCCGGAAAGTGCATTAGAACAGCGCAGGGACATACTAACATCGTCTCATCCGTCACGTTTGCACCGAAACTCGATGAGAATCAAATCTTGGCGAGTGGAAGTGACGATCGCACCATCAAGATTTGGGATTGTGACACGGGAGAATGTTTGAGGACAATTTGGGGACACAGCAGTTGGGTTCAATCCCTCAGCTTTAGTCCAGATGGACAGCTACTAGCTAGTGGCAGTCGGGATTGTACGGTGAAGCTGTGGGATTGGCAAACGGGCGAATGTTTGCAAACGCTTGAGGGACATATTCATCGGGTTAAGTCCGTGGTGTTTAGTCCGGATGGAACAGCTTTGGTGAGTGGCAGTGATGACCAGACGGTCAAGCTGTGGGAGATGAATACAGGGATTTGTGTTCACACCTTTCAAGGTCATCGGGATTGGGTTCTATCGGTTGCTTTTAGTCCCTGTGGTAGTAGGATTGCCAGTGGTAGCGGTGAGACTATCAAGCTGTGGGATGTTTGCACGGGGGAATGTTTGCAAACGTTTGAAGGACACACTCACCGCGTTAGGTCGGTGGCATTTAGTCCAGATGGTCAGACTTTAGCCAGTGCTAGCGATGACGAAACGGTTCAGCTTTGGGATGTCAGGACAGGAAAAAACAGACGGACGTTGCAGGGACATCTTAAAGGAGTATGGTCAGTTGTCTTTAGTCCAAATGGACAAACCTTAGCTAGTGGGAGTGGAGATGAGACAATCAAGTTCTGGAGTGTTGACACGGGTGAGTGTTTGAGAACGCTCTTGACCGATCGACCTTATGAGGGTATGAATATTAGGGGTGCGATTGGTTTAACGCCAGCACGGAAGGCAACTTTAAAAGCGCTGGGAGCTGTGGAAATCGATTAGTTCGGTGCTATGCTTCTGGCAGAGTTACTCCTTAGACATTCAAGAAAATTAATCTGAAAGCTTTGTAGCGGTTGGAGTGAAGTTTAATTTCTGGAGATGTCTATTCGGACAAACTCTTGTCTACCCATACTTTTTTTATGAGTATAGAGAACTTTGAATCTAAGAAGCCTGACGACCCTCGGTCTCCTGGCGTGACCGATAGAGATGCGATCGCACCTAAACAGCCCGATCAGGAAGTTGATGTCGTTAGAAAATTAATTATACCAGATGTAACAGACCCTCCAGCCAATTCTGATGACCCTAGGTCTCCCGGTGTGACAGATCGAGACGCGATCGCATCAGAAAAGCCTGATTTGGAGGGTGAGGTTGTTAGAAAATTAATTGTACCAGATGTAACGGATGTTCCAGCTAAGTCTGATGACCCCCGTTCCTGACGGGGTGACAACCTCGTCAGCAGCTTGACAGAAGCGTTGAACCGTATGACACAGAAAATAAAGCTAGCAGTGAATCTAAAGCAGTTGCCCTTAAAACGCATGACTAAGATTTTCAACAACTCCCGCAAAATCGGTTTTTCCAAGCTGTTGTAATTTCTAGGCAAAGCGCCGCCGAGTTCCTCATTCTCATCTGCGATCGCCTTCATCGCCGCATTAATCGCCCCGCCAATATCCTCTGCTTCCGGGCGATCGATCAAATAATCATGCGCGGGCCGTTTCCGGCAAATAAAGCGCGCAAGAGTGCTTGGTAATCCGTCTTACCCACTGTGCGCCGCCTGCTGCTTCCTGCTGCAATTTCCTGTGAAACCAAGCCAAACTTATAGTCAGCGTACAGCAGAAAAACCAACCCCAAAACGGGTACAGAATATTCCGAAGGCTTGAGTTTAGAATTTGCCCGCTCGTTCATCGGCTGCTTCCCAAAGGCGTTTTTCGAGTTCGGTGTAGAAGGCTTGCATCTTCGCGTTAAATTCCCACGTCCTTGATTGATTCTCTAGTCTTCGGCAACAAACAGCACCGCCTCGTACAAGCTCTTATTTTACGCGAGATCGTCTGAATGACGAACAATTGTAACCAGCTCAGGATTGAGAGCTTCAGGCGCAGGTTCAAGCGATCGTCACCAATCAGGAATTTCTTCAGACCAAGAGTCTGCTTCGGGTTGTGACAGTTGTGACAGTTGCTCTCTTGATAACGGCCTAGCCGACAATTCATCCTCTACAGGGGGAAATGCGCCTTTCCCCGTGTAGGAAAGCATGGAAAGAGAGGCGATCGCTCCTTTGACTTGATCCGGCTTCACCTCTAAGTAGCGCTGTAACTGTTCGAGGTTACTGTGACCGCTGATTTGTTGAATAATCCGCAGTGGAATTCCGGCGTTGCTCATCTGAGTCAGGGCGGTGCGACGGAAGCTGTGGGTGGAGGCTCCCTCAATGCCGGCCCGCTCGAACGCTTCTCTCAAAATCCGATCCGCTGAGTTGGTGTGCAAATGCTTCCAGTGGTGGGAAGGGTGGCGGCCGGGGAATAAATAAGTCTCGCCGGCGTGGGAACGCCAAGATGTTAGGAGACTTCGCAAATCTTCAATGACCGGAATCGTCCTGGTTTGAAGTTTTCCTTTGGTGTTGGCTTTGCGGAAGTTAATTGTAGAACGGACGGTGCCAGAGTTTGTGTAGATATCCTTGACCATCAGGGAACAAGCTTCGGCAATCCGACAAGCTGTGTAGAGACAAACTCCGAAGAGCGTGCGATCTCGTGAGGTTTGCAAACCTTCGTTGAACAAGAGTTCGATTTCCTGTTGCGTGAGTATCTTGGCTTGCCCGTGCCGTTCTATCTTCATGCTTGGTGTATACTCGACCCGATACCTGAGAGTCTTGCATACTTGCTGCATTACTGCACCGTTCTGGGGTATTTCTTAACGAGGCGGCTGAGGGCGAGCGTCATAAATTAGCTGAAGTGCAGCTAACGCAGTAAAGGTGCACTCATTCACATTTATCGGAGCAATTAGCTTAACAAAAGTAGTAGGATTAATGATACTAAATGGGTTGATGCACTTCTAAAATTGGTTGACAACCTGCTGTTACTGTTCTATATCCAAATTGGACTCAAAACTCAACTAAATTATGTACTAGCATAACGTCTATATACCCTGTGATAGCGGAATCTCCAAAACAAATTCAGATCCCCGCCTCGGTGCTGAAATGCACGTTAGCTTCCCGCCGTGTTTTTGTACGATAATTGAGTGCGAAACAGACAAGCCCAGACCAGTGCCCGAACCTACAGGCTTAGTTGTAAAAAAGGGATCGAATACCCTAACGCGGACTGATTCACTCATTCCAAGTCCGTTGTCTGCAATTGAGACGATCGCGCTAGTGCCTTTTACCTCTGTGCGAATCCGAATCGCAGGCGTTGGACACTGCTGGTTATCCAACTGTACCAGTGCATCGATCGCATTGCCTAGAATATTCATAAACACCTGATTGAGTTCTCCAGCAGAACACTCGACTAAAGGCAGGTTCCCGTATTCTTTAACAACTTGGATTTCTCTGCTCGCAATGCCGACCGGCTCGCCGCTATCATCTCCATCCCCCAGCTTTACCGCTGAGTTCAGGCGGTGCTGCAAAATCAGCAGCGTGCTCTCAATCCCTTCGTGAATGTCAACCCGCTTCATCTCGCTCTCTGCAAGGCGCGAAAAATTCCGCAAACCTATCACAATATTGCGGATGCGCTCGGCTCCAACATTCATCGACTTCAGAATTTGCAGCAAGTCTTGTTGGAGGAAATCAAGTTCAATTTCCTCTGTTACTGCTGCCAATTCAGGAGTAAGAATCGGGTATGTCCGCTGGTAAATATTGATTATTTGCAGCAAATATTGCATATATTCAGTTGCGTGAGTAAGATTGCCATAAATGAAATTAATCGGATTATTAATTTCATGAGCAATTCCAGCAACTAGCTGTCCCAAACTTGACATTTTTTCATTTTGAATCATTTGAGCCTGAGTCTGCTGCAATTCTATCAGAGCAATTTCTAGCTGAACTGCTTGTTCTTTTAACTGCACTTCTGACTGCCTCAAAGCTGATTCAGTAGAGATTCGCTCGCTAATTTCTTGCTGTAGGAGCGCGTTTTTTTCTGTAACTTCCCGCGTTCTATCTTGCACTTTCGCCTCTAAAGTCTGGCTGTACTCCTGCAATTTTTCATTAGCTGCCGACAATTTTTTATAGAGAAAAGCGTTTTCTAAAGAAATCGCAGCTTGAGTAGAAAGAAGCTTTAAAACTTCCTGCCTTTCTGCTGTGAAAACACCCTCTGCCAGATTATTTTCTAAATAAAGCACAGCAATTAAAGTACCTTGATTAATAATAGGCGTACATAAAACAGACTTAGTATTGTTTTTGACAATGTAAACATCATTTTTGAATAGTTCATCCCTCCCGGCATCATCTAAAACAACATCTCTTTTCGTTCGGACTACATAATTTATTAGAGACAATGGCAAATCCTGACTGAAAGCGATTGGAAGCGACTGCTGTACTACGATCCGATCTCGTTCAACAGAACCAGACGCTTCTATTAACAAGTCGCCATTTTTTGCTAAAATTAAAAAACCGCTTTGGGCGCCAGCGTTCTCCATCAGAATTTTTAGCAATTTTTCTAGCAATTTACTCAAAACAACTTCGCTCGCTAAAACTTGCGAAGCCTTCATTACTGTTGCTAAATCAAGGAAAGAATTACCTGTTGTATTATTAGTAAATGTTGTAGTTTCTGTAGAGGTAGTTCTCTCAAAGCTGGCGTTCTTAGCAGCAGATATCAGAGAAAGAAGCGGAGGATATCTTGACTCCAAATCTGCAACCTTAGTCTTCGCTCCCCACCGAGCGTAGCCGTAGTATGCTGATGCCATGTAAGTCTGACCGATCTCCTCTCTTGAAGCCCCTAAATAAAATTCAGCCGCCAGTTCGTAAGCTAAAGCTTCCTCCTGAACGTACCCCTGTTTTTTAGCTCCCGCGATGGCGAGATCGTAATACTCCATCGCTTCCCAATTTTGCCCTTTGACCCGTGCTATTTCTGCCTCAACCAGATCGTATTTATGCTGATAATTAGCCGGAGCATGGTAAGCCCAGCCCTTCATTTTTTCTTGATTCAACTCCACAATAGCCAGAGCTTCTTGTTGCTCGCTTTCCCTCCCAGATTCAGCCTGAGCTCGTACATCGGGATACTGAGCCAGAAGAGCTAGCGAATAGTAGAAATTGTGAACAGCAACTGTCATGTGTCCGGGTGCTGATGCTTTATATTTTTCAGCGATTGAAGCATTTTCAATGGCAGCAGCAAACTCTTTAAATAAGTAGGATAGAATTGCTTTAGCAAGATAGGCAGCAAAAAGGGATATCTGGTTATTTGCTGTTTCTAAGATAGGCAGCATTTCTACTTCATCAAAGCTCTCGCCAATTAAGCAACATTTGTCAGCAGTAGGTTGGGAAAGATTTAAAACTAGCTGCCTCCATATCTTAATGTAGTAGAGTCCAAATTCTTGTTTGAGTTTCAGCAGTAAATCGAGATAATGAGCTTGGCGCGACTCTACAGATTCTAGGTAGTTGCCAATTAAAAATATATGAGCGCAAGAGTTCAAAGCACAATAGCCAGCATATTCTACATCTCCAGTATCCAGACCGCTTTGCACCCCTTCTTGCAAAGCATCTATTGTTTCCCTAGCGTGTTCTTTCCAATGTCTGATAGTAACGTTAAACAGAGTGTATACTTTAGCTGTGAGTTCTTTAGCATTAAATTGCTCTAATAGCTTTAAAGCTATCTGACCAGAATAATATCCTGCCTCTAAATCTCCAAGTGCTGCACATAGCAGCAAGCCATAAATGCTGTAAGCGTAAGCTGCTAGCGCTGAATGACCGTTTTCAATGCAGAGATTAATTTGAGTCAATACGATCTGCAAAACCATCTCAGGCTTGGCAATAGAAGCGGGAGCTGAGATAGTCACCAGTAGCCGCATCGCCGCCAGCTTATCAGGAGCGTTCATTTCGGGAACATTTTCCAAATCTGTCAGCGCAGGCAATTTTACTGAGGTATTCCCATCTTCTAGCAATTTGGGAGAAACCCCCAGCATGGACAATATTTCCCAACCCGTATCAATAGCTTTTATGAGCTGGTTTTGAGCAACATAAGATTGAATTTTTAGCTCGTATACTTTCACCTTATCAAGTAGGGTTTCGGCCTCTTGTAGAACAGTTTCAGCTAGTAGTTCAGAGCGCTTAAAATTGGTGTTTAAAAATTCTGTCTCTACTGCTTCTACATGGAGGTTGAGAGTCAATTCATACTGACTCTGCCAGCTATTAGCAGCAAGGAGTTCCAAACCAATATTTAGATACCTGGCAGCAGCTTCGTAAGCTGTCGCTGCCTTTGCTTTCTGACCGGCAATTAGATTTAGGAAAGCTAGTTCATCTTTTTCTACTTGCCCAACTATTAAGTCAGTGCTAAAATTAAGTTGATTGACCAGAGCAAAGATATTTTCTTTTCTGTCTTCAGGGCTGGTATTTTGCAGCAAAAGTTTGCCAATGCTCAGGTGAGTCGATTTTCGATCGGATTCGGGAATCAAAGAATAAGTGGCTTGCTGCACGCGATCGTGCAAAAACTTATAGTCTACCCTGGAATCGTTGAGAATAAGTTCCCCTAGTTCCTCCTGTTGAAAAACTAGCGGGATTTTGTAGTTTCCACTTAGAGGCAAAATTAAACCAGACTGAAGTGCCGGCCACAGACCAGAAGCAGTAACTGATTCTGACTCTTCATTCACAATTGCCAAAACGCTTAAATTAAAAGTGCTGCCGATGCAAGCCGCCAATTTTAAGACTTTTTGCGTTGATGCTGGTAGCTTTAGAATATTCTTTGCTATCAGTTCAACGATATTGCAATCCGCAATACCAATGGTTTGAATAAGTTCGATATCCCACTGCCAAATACCGATAAAAGTGTCGTAAGTTAGCAGTTGTTCGGAATCCAGCACTTTTAGCAGTTGAGTCAAGAAGAATGGATTGCCTTGGGTTTTATTGAAAAGCAGTTCTGAGAAATATTTTATACGGCTAGCTTCGGGAGATTCGTTGAGCGTGTCTGCAATTAGCTGCCTGACATGGTTTAGCTGTAAAGGTTTAACAGTAATATTATTGATGGCAGCCCTACTTTCTCGAATCTTTTCTAGTGTCTGAATCAAGGGATGAGCTGGATTGACTTCGTTATCTCGATAAGCTCCTATCATTAACAGATATTGGCTGTCGCGATCTCTCATCAGCAGTTGGATTAATTTGAGGGATGCTGAATCAGCCCACTGCAAGTCGTCTAGGAAAAGAACGAGGGGGTGTTCGGGTTGACAAAAGACTTTGAAGAACTGTTGAAAAACGCGATTAAAGCGGTTTTGGGATTCATGGGAACTCAGTTGTGGTACTTCTGGCTGATGACCGACAATCAGTTCAAGTTCGGGGATAACATTAATAATTAGAGAACCATTTTGACTCACTGCCGTTAAAATCTTCTCTTTCCAAACAGCTATTTTTTCAGAATCTTCTGTTAATAGCTGCCGCAAGAGTGACTGGAAAGCTTGAATCAGCGAAGCGTAAGGAATATTGCGCTTAAACTGGTCAAATTTACCAGCAATAAAATACCCCTGCTTGGCTGCAACAGGTTTGTGAACTTCATTCACTAAGCAAGATTTGCCAATTCCCGAATAACCGCTGACCAGCATCATTTCGGCTGTGCCGAGGCTGGTTCGTTCAAACGCTTCCATTAATACAGCTACCTCTTTTTCCCTGCCGTAGAGCTTCTGCGAGATCAGCAGTTGACCGGATAAATTTTTAGACCCTACAATGAATGGTGAAATTGTGCCGAATTCCTGTAGCTGAGTTAGGCAATTTTCTAGATCTGCTTTTAGTCCCTCAGCAGTTTGATATCGCTCTTCTGCAGTTTTGGCTAATAATTTGAGCGTGATGTCAGAAACCGTTTGGGGAATTTCTGGATTTAACTGAATCGGCGGAACAGGTTGCTTTGCTAAATGGCAGTGAACCAATTCCATTGGGTCAGTGACTGCAAAAGGTAGAGAACCTGTCAGCATTTCATAAAAGGTTGCACCCAAGGAGTAAAAGTCGGTACGATAGTCAATCGACCGATTCATCCGGCCCGTTTGCTCTGGGGATATATAGGCTAGCGTGCCTTCCAGATAATTAGGATTGTTAATTGTTTGGTTGTAAGGATTCAGGTCTGAAAAAGGGGAATGAGTTCAGGCCGAGCCAAGTCACAAGAATGGGCAGAAATAGCCTCACGGAAAAAAGCCATTACTGAACGAGCTTGAAAACGACAGGTTTGAATCACACTCAATAGATTAGCCGTTTCCTCAAATCGCTTCATCGAACGAGAGCCGCCAGAAACTTTCCGTTTAGTTACAGCTAGCCGTAGAGAACGTTCTGCTAAATTATTATCAGGAGGCACCGAGGGGTCATCCAGAAAATACCACCACTGTTTTGCTTTATCTCGTAAGGATTTGAGCAACAAACCTGCCGCATAACCAACTTGGTTCAACCAAGTGGCAAGAGCTTTATTCAATCGTATTTTGAAATCCTCAGCCCAGGAGTCGTAGGTAAGTTGCTCCTTCGTCTTTCGCCAGGACTCATGGGCGATAAAAGCTTCATCAATTAATGACAGAAATATTTGAGCGACTGCTGCATTATTGTTGCCCGGAAGTCCCAGCACTTTCTTGAAATGCCGTCGTAAATGGGCTAGACATTTCTGTTGGGCTGTGATGTTCCCGCCATTATAAACACTGAAATCATCTGAGCTTAAGACTCCCGCAAATTCTTTGCCCAGCATGGTTTCTAATTCCACCCGCCCCCTGGTATCTGCGGCATGAAATAAACAGAATCCTTCGATACTCGCCGTCCATAACCATTCTTTAACCCCCATGACACACCAGGGTGTTTCATCTACATGAACATTTGATTGAAGAGGTGCCCATTCCCACAGTGCATTAATCGCTGGCTTTACTGCTGCTGCTACTCGTTGATTGGTTTTTTGGAGTGTTCCTACTCCCACTTCTCTCCTGCCGAGTTCCCACAACAACGAGCGTCAGCTTGCCGTCGGAAAGATGCCCATAATTTCCCAGCCAAACGCCGGGTGCTTGGAGATTAACGCTCAAGTCTTGTCCTGGAATTATTCAAGCGGGGTGGTTCTCCTGTGACTACTGCACCACATTCTAGGCATTTACACGATTGTGTCTGATATTCGACGACTTCAATTGGTTTTGCGACAAGACTTGCTACTTGCTGTCTGTGGATGTTAATTACTTCACTTAATTCTTGACTACCACAATTTTGACAGATGTTGGGTGAGCTAATTTCGGTTCTGTCTACTCGTCCAAACCCTTTTCGGGTTTTTCCCGTCAGGACCTGGTTGTCCACCTGGTTTCTTTTTTTGGTCTGCTTCTGGTTTGACTGTTGGTTTCTCTGATTTCTGGATCAGATCCGTTGATGGGGGCTTTGATGAAGTCTGGCTGGTGGTTTGATTTTTGCCCCTAGCAATCGCTAGTTTTTCTTGCAATTCTGATGATGATTTTTTGCAGCCCCAGTACCATTTCTACCAGTTCAGCTTGGCTCAACTGCTCTATTTGGGCTTTTTCTTTCTGTCTGGTGGCTGCGGGCTTTTTCATTTGTTTATTTTACCAGATGCCGCCACTGAAGTTTTTTTTGACCTGAATCCTTACGTTTGGTTTTCTCTACCCAGGCGAGAAGAAATACTAAAATCTATAATTTTAACCAACCAAGTTGCGGGATTGATAATAATATTTTTTGGCTTAATATCTTTATGAATGATTTGCTGTTTGTGGAGTTGCCCTAAAGTTTCCGCTAACTGAACTGCTATTCGGAGAAAACCGATAAAATCGTTCTTGAGAGAAGCAAGGATGTAATTTAAAGATTGAGCGCCAAAATCTTCCATAATTAAGGCGAAGCTGTTCTGGTATCTTTCCAGCCCCAAGCACTTAACAACTCCTGGGATGTTCAAGTTTTTCGCGATTTCATATTGATACTTTAAATTAGCAACATCAATAGGATGTGGATACTTAGAGCTTAGTAGCTTAACAATAACAGGCTGTTGGTTCTGAAGCTTCAGCCCCCGATAAACAACTGTTTTAACGCCTTCATTAATTTTTTTAAAATTTGTGTATCCCGGAAGTTTTAGCATATTTTTTGGAAAGTAAAATATTATGACTCTACCGCAAGGTATTACCTATATCTAATTCTGATTCTTCATTTTACCATTCAAAATTTAAAAATCTGATTCACCCACAATTTTTTGAGGAAATCCAGAAATTGCCCTAGATGCCTGCATACCTGAAGTAACAGTTGCTTCAAGACTGCTAATATTAATCCCATTAAGTGTCCAGTCACCAGCTAAGTAAAGATTATTAAAGCCGGATGCGTCAGGTTTGAGGCGATATTTTGTAGTTCCTTTGAGAGACATTACATAACGCTCAGAAGGCTCAATATTTGCCCGCCAAAACTGAGAATTAAATCGTTCTAAACCATTACCATTTTTTGAGTCAACAAGTAAGTTCCAATTCAGAAGATCTGAACTTTTGGGTAGAGTTATTTTAGGCCATAAAATCGCAATATTTTGCTGAAACCACTTAAGAGCCGTTTCTTTGACCCGATTCATTTCTTGGTCAGGAAACGAACGATCTACAAAGGCTGGAATTTCCTCGATCTCTTCCAAAGGGCCACAAAAATAAGCAATACTACCTGGATAATGTTCTGAAGACCAACCCTCAGAGACATTGAGATGGCTCATATCAGCCCAAGTGTTAAAGGGATGTGCATAAGCATCTATAACAGGATTAGGCATCATCCAGCCCAATTCTGGTAAGCTAGGTTTTAGCCAGAGCTGAAGTGCCTGGGTTTGAACAGTCTTGACCTTCTCTACCATCTGCTGCCATTCTTTGCGAGCTTCGATTAGCTCTTGGCAGATATATTTTAGCGCTCCTAGAGAAATTCCCAGAACCACAGAATCAAAATTTTCTCCTACATTGAGCTCGATATCCTCCACATCGTCCCACGACATCCAGGCCGATTCTAGATTAATTTTCCTAAATTTAAGTTCTTCCCCTTCAACAAGCTGATCGTAGAGAGGAGAACTCGGCCAACAGGGCAGTTTGTTAACATCAACAAGCGGTTCGTAAACATTGTTTTTAAGCGTAACTTGGCGACTAATTTGGATCGTTTTAATAGTCTTTTTGTCCTCAGAAAGCTTCAGATTTTTGACACGATGGAAAAACTTAAACTTAACACCCCGTTGCTTGAGTACCTCGTAAAGTGGTGCGAAGATTGTATCTCCCATACCAGATTGCATTTTCCAAAAAAACGCACCCTTATAGGTAAGAGTCATGCGTAGAAAGCAACGAAGCGCAGCTCCAGCCGCTAAATTTGGTTGATTGACATTACCGTTCTCGTAACTAAAGACAAGGTCGTAAAGACCCTGCACTGGTGCCGAATTGACGCTAAGTTCAGAAGCCCCATGTTTACTCAACCACTCCCGGACATCATAGTCATCAATAGCATTAAAGCCATCAAAAATAATACCGTCCACAATTACACCCTGGATGATGGTGTATGCTAAATCTACAAGTATCCACAGGCGACGAAACTTGTGGTGCGCTTCTATTATTTCCTCAACAATTCGGAAAAGCCAATTTCTGAATTGACCCAGACACCAAAGCAGAGCATGGTGTTGTATAGCTCGGTGCGTTTTAGGATCTTGTGGCAATTCCTGAACTAATTTTTGAGCAATATATAATAAACCAATTTCATAAGGGACATTAGAAATTTCTAAGTGAATATTCATCTCTTTCAGTAGAGATTTGATCGACTCGGGAATCCCTGTAAAATCCAATAATTTTTCGCCGTCAGACAGAGTGCTAAATAAGTAGGATGAACTCTTAAATTGATCGACCATAAACTCGATTAGCAAGCAAACAGACTCCCAAACAGAGGGCAATTTATCACTTTCTCCGGGCAGTAAATTATTTGTTGGGAAGTCGTAGGGCCAAAGTACCCACTGTTTGTTGATATATTCAGGAAATGCAATGAAATTGTGTGGCTTGAAAGCGTTCTGCCAGGTAGCAAGTGGGATGTCTTCACTCCGTCCTAATTCTTGATAGCACTGACGCATAACTCGAAAGGTATTTTCGTAAACTCCCATCAAGATATGTAGGCCATGTTCCTCAATTCGAGCTTGGGCATTCATATTGCGTCCGCTCGCACCTTTGCCACCCAGACGCCACCCCATTTGATAGAGTATAATCTCATATTTTTCCTTCCAATCAGGTTGACTTGTCAGTTCAAAAGCTGCTGTAAGAGAAGCCATACCCCCTCCTAAAATTGCGATTTTCTTTTTTTTCATAGTTTCAGCCATAATTTATTTTTCCATGCAAAAGTAGTGTATCAATATTTTAATTTAGCTGCATCCAAAATCTGTTCAAATCCTGTCGTCTTTCATTTGAACGCATATTCTACAGATTTTTGCAATTCCTGACTGTATTTTATTAGTGCATCATTATCACGCACCATCGACTTAGCATCTTCAATACACTGCGAGAAGCAACTACGAGAGATTTTCACGGAATGATCTGCAGTGAATAATTTATCATGTTGCTGTGCTGCAAACAATAGCGTCTGGTAAGCAGGAAGTAGGCACATTAAGCTAGCCAAGCGATAGCCCACAGCTTCATAGGGAATATTCATTATATAACCGACAGACTTATTTAGCTCAACCATAACATTTGTAAGAACTTTTTGCGTCCAATTCTTGGGAGCTCCCTTCAGCAAGAGTGGTGAATCATCGACTTCTTGTATCCATACATCAGGTAAATAGCATATACCATTAGCCAAATCTTCAGGAAAATCCTTGATAATGTTTGTTTTTTGCAATGCTTCGCCGCAGGTTTCACAACCTGCTAGAAGGCAAGCTGCAACATCTAAGTTGAATTGGTAATGGTTGATAGCTAACTCTGTCCCCATATGACCAACTATGCCAGCTACAAAATAGCAATAACGATTGTAATCGTCTTCTTGGGCTGGGAGACTGATCCCATTGCGCGTTAGCATAATAGGAGCCTGTTGGCGATCTAGCACTTGTTTCATTCCCTCAACCATTGCAGAAGCCCAGCAATGAATAATTGCTTTAGCATCGTTTGGTATTAGTGCATAAATTTGCCATAACATTAGTCCATTTTCCAGATTCATTAATTGCTTTTGGTCGGCACCGAGTCCCGGCCAATTTTCGGAGGACCAGCTAGATAAAATATTGGAGGCAAAAGCTGGTTCCTTTAGCAGTTGCTGAAATTCATCAAAACGAGCCTGCTGCCAGCTCAAGGACTGTTGGCAATCTTCAATGTTGTCAGCAACGCGAAAAATCAGATAGGCCGTAGCCATAAAATCATCTAACGGTTCTTCAAAACAAGGAGTTACCAATGCAAAAGACCGAGAAACTTTATTCATGAACTCTTCAAGGTATTTCTTCTGTTCGTGCAAAAGATAAAACGTTATCATGCTTCGTCGTGTCCCTGATTGTATTAAGATATTAAGTCCTGAAGCGCCTTTGCCTCCCAGAGACCTCAGTCCGTCGTAAATCCTGGTAAATAATGTATCCTACAACAAGAGAGATGGCAAGTAGTTAAGATTACAAAAAGGAATCAAAATTTCTGCCCCTATACAAATTGACTCAGAAAGAAAAAGCCTAATCTAAGAATGCGCTTTCCAAACCGCAGTACCATTTTCGACTGTGAAATCAAAGTTGAGCCAGAAAGCCAGATTCGGCTGTATGTTTACTGGTTGTTCTGGCTCTGGCTTGCCTTTTTGCAAGCCCAATTCTGTGACAATGGGGTGGCTGGCAAAATTGTAGATTGTGACCTCATATTGAGAACCACGAGTAGAACCGAAACTTAGGAGTCGCCCTGCATGATATTTGGACACTTTCATTGGAATTTCTACGATCGCTTGATAGCAAGCTTGTTTGCCGTCTTTTTCATCGCGAAACTGCTTGAGCATGACTACAGGAATTTCTGCATTTAGCCGATATTGCAGTAGGTATTCAAGCAGGTTAAGTGGCAGGCTTAAGCCCGGAATTTTCATGATGCTGTCGCTACCGAAAAATAGTTGGGCGATTTCTGCAACTGCTTCTGAATAGCTAGTCCATATTTTAGGTGGCTGGCTTTCGCTGCCTCCATTTTTCTGCGATACTTTAATTAGCTGTTCCCATTTTGCTTCTGTTTGAGCAGTTAAAGTTTTCCACGTATAAGTGTGCAAACTGAAGGGGTCTTGTAACCGATCGATTGAGGGAATGTTGAAGCTTGCAATCTCTTTCGGGATGCCGTAAACCTCTCGACCTGAAGCTAAAGCTGGTGAATTGCTGACGAATATGTAGGGTACGAACCAAGCAAAGCGGTTTATTTGAAAGATGGAGCCACGTTGTTGACCGACCGCAGTCAAGACCCAAATCACAACTTCCTGCTCGTCGATGTAACCTCTGTCGCGATCGGGCTTTTCTCTAGAAGCCAGGGAATCTATACTTCCAAAGGTTAGTAGGATATAGTGTGTGGCAGGGCGGTACTCGATTTGTCCGCTGGTTAAATTATTGAGGTATTTGTCGCACAAATTCTGGAGTTGAGGCAAAGAACCTTCTAACACAAATCCATAAAGGTTTGTGCCTTTGATATCGTAGGGTTGTAGAAAACATTGCTCGTTAGCTCGTTCAATATATTGTGGAGGTTTTGAATGGTTACTGCCGCCCGATAACAATGTCTCACCAAATTTATGTGCTTCTTGTTCTATGCTTTCGCCTCTGGCAGCAAGGTCTAGGAGTAGTTGTTCTGGCGATCGCGGCGGTTTTGCGAGGATGTCTACTAATTTTTGCGGGTTATGAAGCAGTTCCGCGATCGCGCTGCTTGCTCCTAGTGCTGTGCGAAAGCCTGTTTGCAGAAGTTGAGCGGCGCTGTTAACATTCATTGCTTCATAACCTCATCGTGGAGTTAGCTTGCAAACTTCTTTTATTTCAGTCATATCACAAATACCGATCGGTTCGATCTCAATTAACGCCAATTTTCTCAATCACAAACTCTTTCTCGATCGCTTGAGAAAGCAAACCGAGCTCACAACCCACCTATACTTCATGTGACCGTTGGGGTGATCCATGTGGTGTATATCTGACCCGACAGTGGAGTCGGTCAAACTTGCTGCATTACTGCACTGGTAGGCGCAGATGGAGCGATTGCAGCGGTTGGGGGCGATCGTCATAAACTAGCAGACCGCTGCCAACGGGGTAACGAGCGTTTTCCAGTGTTAGAAAGCATGGAAAGTGAAGAGATCGCTCCTCTGCCTTGTTCTGCCTACCTCTTTCGTAGCGCTGCAACTGTTCTGGCGTTGCGGTGGCCGCTGATTTCTTGAATAATCCGCAATGGAATACCCGCGTTGCTCATTTGAGTAAGTGCCGACCTTCTGAGGCTGTGGGTGGAAGCGCCGATGATGCCGACTTTTTCGCAGGCTTCTTGGAACAGGTGAGAGGCGGCTTCCGGGTTCGTGTGTTTCCAGCGGTGATTGAGGTGGCGGCTGGGGAACAGGTAGGGGTGTGAGGGATGTTTGTAGGTTTCTAACAGCAGCCTCAACTCTTGAATGATCGGGATAGTGCGGGTGCCGAGCTTGCCTTTGGTGTTGCCTTTACGGATGATCATTTCGGAGCGGATGACACCCGCTGGGGTGAAAACATCGATGACTTTCAAGCTGCACGCTTCGGCAATGCGGCAGGCGGTGTAGAGGCAAATTCCAAAGAGAGCGCGATCGCGGTCGCTCTGCAAACCTTCGTTGAACAAGAGTTCGATTTCCTCTTGCGTGAATATCTTGGCCTGCCCGTGTCCCTCTATTTTCATGCTTGGTGTATACCGACCCGATACCAGAAAGTTTGCCGCACTTACTGCATTGCTGCATCGGTCGGGGGGATTTCTTAACGTGGTAGTCCAGTTCAGGATGGCGGCCGTAGAATACACAGACAGCTATCACGGCAGCCCTGGATGCGACGGATGGGAATGTGCGGAAGGTTCAGAAACTCAGCAGGCACAGAAAGCTTGACACTCTCATGATTTATGTGACAACCGGGGGCGCGACCAACAAGACGTTACCGAAATGCTTGATGGGATGTTTTGAGCGATCGAGGCGGTGTAGAGGCGATCGGCGCAGGACTTGGGCGATTGAGTAGTTCGGCTTTACCCCACGAAACCAAAGGGGTAGCCCAAAAGGCTACTCCGCGAGCCGGCTTCGGGCGATCAATAAAAATAAGATGGAGCGCAAGTTACTCAATGCCAGCGTTGATCGGGACAGGTTCGATCCAGAGTCTTTTGCTCTCCTTCCACTTTTTCCCCTCGCCCGGTTCAATGCACCGCCAATGCCCGCGCCGCCAGTGAATGCGAGGTGAAGCGTGAGTGCCTCGACTCTCTGACACTGGCGACTGCTCAGATTTTATCTGGTAGTTTTTCCCGATCTATCTTGGATATTTGGGTGGTGGCGTTAAAGATTTTTTGCCGAACCCTTTTGGCTTTTTAATGTCGTCTACCGTTTCCGAGGGTACTACGTCGCTAAAAAGAGAACCTCCTGAAGTTTCCAAAAGTAGCAAAATATTGATAGCAAAAGAGCGAATTTTATCACAGAATTCTCGGTCTTTTTCGTCTAGTTTGCCATGATCGATGATTACATCTCCTGCGGCATCTATCTGCGTGTCTGCTACCTAGATATTGCCAATTGTGTCTACAAAACAAATGCTAATCCATTGAGTTTCTTTTCCAGGCTTTTTAAAACTACTTACTAGCAAGAAATCTACATAAACATCAGTAGTTCCGGGAGGGCAGAGTAAAAACCTTGGGATAGCAACTACAATCTGTGGAAATGGCCAGATTAAATCTGTGAGAATATTCTTTTTATCCAAGATATCCGTCTCAATTAGCGCTTTTGCTAATTCTTTAGTCACGCAATACAAGAGACTGCTACTCTTTAGCCACAAACTAAAACCTGTGGCAAACGTTAAATTCATGGCTAGATTAATCGAATCACCTTGAAAGCGATTAAGGAAAGAGCGTGGGTCTTCTTGTGCTTCTGAGCAAATAACTGTACAGGCAAGGTCAATCTGGACTAAGGTTTTTCGTGTTATATATTCGGGTGGCATCCTGTAACCTGAACGTTCGTTTGCCACTATCGTTTGTTCGGGAGAAGCCTGTCTTGTTATGTCTTTGAAGACTTCTTCTCTTTCTGTGTTACTCATTCTCATTTTCTCCATTTTGACAGTTTTATTTAAACTCCAAATTTCCGCTTGCCTGCCAGGCTGGTTGAATCGACTTAGAGTTGCCCGTATTGTCGCCATTGCTGCCGCTTTCCCTTTGTCACCAGAATCAGTTTGCCAGAGCGCCCATTCGACCTCCACATCTTCGACACCATCGATCGCACTTTCACTCAACATCGGCACAGCAGCAGGCAACAACTCTTGACCGGATTGAAGGGCGGCGGCTAGGGCTGCGTAAGTCATGTACATAACTCTGGAGCCATCGAATGGATATCCCCGTAGCTCTAGCAATTCCGGCTCTAGAAATTTTTTCTAAAATCAGCCGCTCAATTAAGGATTTAGTATAGGAGTGAAATCTGCTTATATTGAGAATTTTTAATCTGACTGACGACTACAATTTTTACATTTAAATCGCTGTTTCCCGTAATAAGTCTTTCCATTTTTAATAAAAAAATCGCTTTGACAATTAGGACATTCCATACTTTTACCTCTGAAATTTATGTTGATTTAATATTAAACCATTACTGTGCATCACTACCCGAATGACTAATGGCTATCGAGGTTTGAAGCACGGATTTAGATTTGGATTCTTTTTTGAAAGTGGTATCACCAGTAGGATATCGGATCTATCGGTAATTGCGCGTTTGCCGGAAGTAAGGGAAAACACGCAGATTATAAATTCCGTGCGATTGCGGATGGCAGTGCTGCAGAAATAGGGGAAACTGATAGATAGGTTAAATAAGAATGAGCGAAATAAAGAAGGTCGCTGGCAGTTTCAGAAGCTCTAAATCCAAGGCTGTATCTACCGCTCAACTCACTTTTGGAGGACGCAATATGTTGGCTTCTTTAAGGGAAACGACTCGCGCCTCGGAATACGCAAATTCCCCATCCAAAAGCTTTATATTCAAGGACTCCAGCATCAATGAAGGTGGATATTGTGTTTCCAGAATTTTGGCTGGGGAATCTGACTGCATCGATAAAATTACCTCGGCACTTCAAAAATATGCCTCTATTCTTAGAGAGATTGACAAAGTTCGCACAACTTCTGACGGCCGCTCGAACCCACTGCAATTAGGCTCTGTTATCTTCAGTTAAGATTACCTCGATCCATACAAAAGTCAATTGCCAATATCGCATAGTTATCAAATAAGTTTGATGAGATAGCTCCGGGGTGTATCTACTAATAATGCCCTAAATGGAGTCTCCAATATGAGTTCTACGTTCGCTCAAGTTAACTCACAATCTTCTTTGGAAAAACGGCCACTGCGCTCCTTAGTCTTCATTGACTCCGGCGTGGAAGATTACGAGTCAATTATAGCGGGAGTGCTGCCCGGACAGCAGGTAGTAATACTCGATAGCACCAAAAACGGCATCGAACAAATCACCTCCGAGATGGAAAAATACGCCTCTATTAAGGGGGCGATAGACTCGGTTCACATTTTTTCTCACGGCAATTCTGGCAGCTTGCAGCTAGGTTCTGCGACGTTGAATTCGGATAATTTGCCGCAATATGAAAGCCAGTTGCAAGAGTGGCGAAATGCGCTGAGCGACCAAGCTGATATTGTGCTT
>NZ_JAUBSF010000178.1:0-4603 GCF_036704615.1 Microcoleus sp. K4-B3 | reverse complement strand
TCATGTGACAAAAATGATTCATCAGGAATTAAATCAGGCGAGAATCGACCAAAAAAAGGCATCATCATCGCTAAAAGTGAAAGAAAGAGCAAAATTATTGGATAGTTTAAAAGGAAGTAAATATACATTGTTGAAACTAGAAAAAGACTTGTCCAGCGAACAAAAATTAAAATTAAAACAAGTAAAAAATGCTTCAGAGTTACTAAAAAATATGCACATTTTAAAAGAAGAGTTTCACAGTTTGTTTGAAAACAGTAATAATTTGGGTAACGGGATATTAGAATTAACCGATTGGTTAAAAAAGGCACAACCATACTATCAAAAAAGTGCCGAAACAATCAAAAGATGGTTCGGAGAGATTGTGGGGTATTTTGAATCAAGAACAACTAATGGGATAGTCGAGGGAATTAATACTAAATTAAAGCTCTTAAAAAGGTGTGGTTTTGGTTTAATAAATTTAATAAATTTTGAAATACGGGCATTACTTTTTTGGCATTTTCCTAAAAAATGAGCAGCGGTAAGCACGGAAGAGCCGAATTAGATCGGTCAAGATATTTCGAGTTGCCCAAGAAAGATTTAGATTAAATCCCCAAAAAGATGAGCAAGTAATTTTAACGATTTGTGGAATAGTAAGGTTGCGAATAGGAGCGCTAATATTACCCTTATAAAAAGCGAGGCAATCGTCAGATTAAAATTAACACAGCTCACTCAATATTTCGAGATAATTATCAACAATAAATATCTCAAAGTCTTGTTTTATCGTGCACGCTAGCTAATTTAAGATGATTACATTTACGTCAAGGAGCTTAACTACACAGAGGCTTTGATTGTTTTCGGAGATGTATATTCTTGAATGCTTTCTAATATAATCTTAACAGTTGCTGCAACTTCGTCTATTTGTTTTAATCTGCAATGCACTATTTTCCACTGATTTTTGTTTAGCACAATGCTTTCTTTCCAACTAATCTCGTTTTCCATTTCATGTTTATAGAATAAAGTTAACTTAGATTTAGAGAATATATAAACTACGAAAGCCTTAAATCTGGAAAGCACTTCTTCTTTGGGAGAAAAACTAATAACCAAGGCGCAACATGGTGCAGGTGCTGTCTGGCGAATACTATTTATTACATTCCGATATTTTGTAACAAGTTTATATTCTATTCGTTTGCGGGGAAATGCTGATAAGGCAGCGAAAGGATGCTCCTCTATTTCGATCTTTTCCTTGTCTTCATATTCTTCTTTTATAAATGTAATGTCAGCAAAATAAGATTCATCACTGTCGGAAAGCCACTTGGCAATGCTATTCATATCTTGAATACAAGAGTAGTCTTGTTTTTCATCAACTTTAACTTCATATAGTTCGTCTATCAAATAATCCCAATCAAAATTTTTGGTGCTCTCTATCAAGCTTGTTAATGAAGTTTTAGCCTCTTCTTCATTACAATATTCTTTGCTTTTAGCCTTTATATTTGCTATTAATATATCGGCATCTTTTTGAAGATCGGTATCAGTGTGTGTGCCATCTTTCTCTGGATCAATTACTTGTCCATCAAATCCAAGCTGAGCAGCTAGTACATTGCATAAATCGGCATTAACCACACAAAATATCTCGGTATTGTTTGCTTGTTGAATAAATAATGGGGTTTGATGTTTCCCTACGTTATAGTCATCAGATATATATGCCATTATATCTCTGTAACGGATACTACTTCCAGCATAATTAACTAATGAATTGGCAAAACTTTTTGTAAATACACTATAGTCTTCGAGAGCAAATGAAGATTCAACTTCCGATGAAGAAAAAAGAAAGTATGTCTTTTTGAAGCTTTCAGTAGATGATTTCTTAAAAATGACTTCTAGGCCTTGATTAGATTTTATATATTCCGTTCCAGACTGACAGGCATCAACGACCTTGACAGCTAATTCAGGATTCAAAGATTTCAACATAGAATCTAATTCACTATTACTTAACGAGGTTTGCTCAATCTTTGACATATTGAAATCAGCAAACAAAAAAAGAAAATTTTCTAGATACCGTATTCCATGACCGGTGTAGTAGAAGAAGAATTCATCAAGTTCTTGATTTTGGTATTTTCTAATAAAAGAAGATATTTGCTCTTTAGCTCTATTACTTTTAGGGCTGCCATCTAAAACAACTACCTCATCATACTTACCTGTTTTATGGATAAGTTCAGACATCAATGACAAATCCTCTTCACAAGGAGGCAATTTGGTGAAGTTTTGATAATCTGAGATTCCTACAAGTAATGCTATTTTTTTACCCACGTTTATATCCTTAGATAAGGTACACTCTTTGTAATCTAAGAACTAATTATACAGAATTAGCAAGACGCAATGCACAAATGGCTTTCGGTGGTGGGGATTGGGGAAGACGGACTTTCGGGATTGAGCGCGATCGCCCGTTCCCTACTCGATCGATCTCAAGTCGTAGTCGGCGGTGCCCGTCACCTAGCAATGCTACCAACCGACGACACCCGCGAACAATTGGTCTGGGCTTCGCCCCTACAAGCAACAGTCGATGAAATCATCCGCCGCCGGGGACAGTCTGTGTGCGTCCTAGCCAGCGGCGATCCGATGTGTCACGGTATTGGCGTCACGCTGTCGCGCCAGATTCCTATTTCGGAAATGACTGTGATTCCGGTGCCATCGGCTTTTAGTCTTGCTTGCGCCCGTCTGGGCTGGGCTTTGGCGGATGTTGAGACTTTCAGTTTGACAAATCGCCCGATCGCGTCGATCGCACTTGCTTTGTATCCGGGCGGGCGCTTGCTGGTGTTGAGCGCTGACAGACACACCCCGGGAAAGGTGGCTGAATTGTTGACGCAGCGGGGGTTTGGCAGCAGTTTGATGACCGTGTTCGAGCGGATGGGAGGGGACTCGGAACGGCAGATCGAAGGGGTAGCAGCAGCCTGGAATGCAGCGGATTTGGCTGATTTGAACACGATCGCGATCGCAGTTGCAGCCGAACGACAAACTCTTATCCTCCGCCGAACTGCGGGTTTACCAGATGCTGTGTATCACCACGACGGACAACTTACCAAGCAAGAGGTTCGAGCCGTTACTCTGTCAGCGTTAGCACCGATTCCGGGAGAGTTGCTTTGGGATGTGGGTGCAGGCTGCGGCTCGATCGCCATCGAATGGATGCGGAGTCATCCTCGGTGCAGGGCGATCGCGATCGAACGCCATCCGACTCGACAGCAATACATCAGCGAAAATGCCTCTACTTTCGGCGTTCCCGAACTCGAAATCGTTGCGGGAGAAGCGCCGGAAGCCCTGACAAATTTGCCTCAACCGAATGCTATTTTCATCGGCGGCGGTGTCACCGCAGAAGCTGTGCTGGAAACTTGTTGGAATGCTTTAGGTGAAGGCGGCCGATTAGTTGTTAATGCTGTGACAGTAGAGAGCGAACTCAAGGTTTTGCAGTGGCATTCTTTGCACGGCGGGGAATTAATTAGAATTGGGATTCAGCGAGTAGGAGCGATCGGTTCTTTTCAGGGTTGGAAACCGCTTGCACCAGTGACTCAGTGGGTGGTAGTTAAAAGGTAAAGTAAAATATTCAGAGGGAGCCATCTAAAATAGAGTCAGGTGCGTCAGAGGTCTAAACCCTTAATAATCGCTCCATAACTCCGCCTGACGCACCCTAGGAGTTGATTTTAGTATGATACTTGGCTTGAGTCCTATTCAAGTAAAATATTCAGAGGGAGCCATCTAAAATGTCAAATATAAAATATAGCGATCCTAAATGATTTTCTATATACAGCGGTTCTCGCTGTTATGAGGTACAATCAAGAATAATAAAATATCCTTGTGTAATCAAAGCGTCGGAAAGCATATTCACTCGATCTCCGAAAAAAAATAGTGACAGCATATTTAGTAGGAAAAATGTCAAGCGAGGAAAGTAGCCGACCAATTTAATGGAGCGTAAAAGTCTAGTTCAAAAACTGGTCAAGCAACAACAAACTGAGGGAAATTTACAATCTAAAAAAAGGGGGAAACCGCAATGAGCGTCATCTGACTTCTAAATCTGAAGAAGTCAGAGTAATAGTGGCAGAGCATCCCGATGCCAATGCAGGTAGAGTTGTGTGAATTATTTGCACAAAAAACCGGAAATTGGGTGAGTCGGGCAGCCATGTGCCGTTACTTACAAAAATTAGAGCTAAATCGCAAAAAAAAACATGGTACAGTAGCCAAGCTGCGACTATTGAGTCCAAAAATTGAGAGTGGAGTATTGGGATAAAATCAAGGATATCAAGCCAGAAAACGAGCGTGTTTTTGGATGAAACAGGTATTCTATTGGGTTTGACCAGGACTCATTCTCGTTCTCCGTCTGGAACAAGAGTTGCCGAAATCAAACCATTTTATCGAGGGGCACTCATTCACAGCTATTGGCGCAATTAGTATGAACAAAGTGCTAGCAGTGATGACAATGAATGATTCAATGGATGGACGAGCATTTGCCGTATTTATTGAAAAAATTTTAAGCTGTCAAACATCTAAACTGCATTAACTACTGGAGTTTAGACTAAAAAATGGTCACAGCTAAAAGTAGCTGCCTTTTAACAGAAGGCAAGCTGTTGCTCAAAAA
>NZ_JAUBSF010000030.1:0-61626 GCF_036704615.1 Microcoleus sp. K4-B3 | reverse complement strand
TTGCCAACTTTGACTAAATGGTTCGTTGAAATCTTTTGTCGAAGTGAGTGAAATTTTGGATCATTTTTTCGTTGGAACACTCTAAGCATTTGATACAGGGGGGTCACTAACTCTCAATCTCTCTCGCGATCGTCTTTGTATTTTGTGGGCGAGTAATGACGGGGTGACAACCTCATCATTACTCGGCTACAAGCGAGAGATACGAGAATTTTAGTCTTAAGTTGACACGACGAAAGGCTGTGGGGTGTCCCGATCCGCAGCTATTTGCCCGATCGCAATTACCAACTTTTTCTATTTCATTAAAGCAGCGCCGCGGTTGTAAAGTTCGCGCGCGTAATCAGTCCAAGTTCCCTGTCCCCAATAGCGGAAACAACTTGTTTGCACCAACAAATTGTAAAGCAAAGCTTGCTGGTATTCAAACTGCTTGGTAACGGTCGCATCTTGCTGCAACAGCGGGTCGTATTTTTTGTGAAATGCAGCGCTGAGTAGATTCATCGGTTCCAAGACATTTTCGTAGCCTTTCACCCAACTCAAATCGTTAGTCCAAGAAGCACCATCCATGTGAAAATTATGGTCTGTTTGCTTGAGTTGGGCGATCGCACTTTCCACTTTTTCCGGCGTCGCACTGTCGGGATCGACTAGCTGCCAGATTTTGTGCTGGTTAACCCCTTGACAAACAGGATAATCGTCAGGATTAACACCCGCCGCTTCAATTATCTCCAAATATTCAGTGCCGTTTAAACCGACAACACCGGATTTTCCGCCGCCTTGTTCGCGGTTTTCGTGCCAAGCTTTGACAAAAGCGCTGGGAAATTCGTTCATCATCACGCCACCATTTTCCCCGTCGGCAATTTGAGTGACTAAAGAAGGAATGGTCACACTGCCAATTTGCTGTTTATTTCGTCCTTTCGCTTCGTAATAGGGCTGCATTTGACCGACCAATTTTGTATCAGAACCTTGAGTTTTAATCAAAGCCGTGATGCCGATCGTTTCGCCGTGAGAATTGCGGGAAACCAAACGGTTGGGAATATATTTTTGGTCTTGCGACAATCCCGAACCGTCGGAATTTTCTACAGAATGTTCCTGCACCATCAGCCAGCGGTAGCCGCATTCTTTCAAAGCTTTGATGTATTCGTAAAGTGTATCTGGGTGATTGGGAAAGTGCATTTCTGGGGGCGAAAAACCTTTAACGCGCTTGAGGGCATCTATGCCAAAAATGGCTGCAAAATGATGTTGCCATGCTTGAATTTGGAGTTTGATGTCGGGAATGGGAGTTGAGGGAATGACGGCGTGACTCCACATTGTCCCCAGCCATTCTACGTGAGGTTGATATTGAGCATCGCAGGTAATCCGCTTGAGATTATCGAAGATATCGTCGCGTCCCATTTGGCGCAATCCCCACAATAAATTGCCCGAATAGTCGAGCATAATTCGCGGGTTGCAGCCTTCGGCAATCAGTTGGGGGATGAATTCTCCCATGCGGGAATAGCACCAAGCAAAGACTCCGGCGTTGTGATTGTCTCCTTGGTTGGGATGTTCAAACATATGCTGGAGATTGCTGATTAGTTCGCCGTTTGCACCGGCAGGAATTGTGGGTTGGTGCATGTGGAGGGCGCAGGCAAATCCGGCTTGAATGTTTTCGAGGCGCAGATTTGTGGTAGGTAGAAAGACTGGTTCGTTGCTATTGGCTGCGGCATTAATTTCTGCTTCGGAGCCGCAAATATTGGGCAGTCCTGAGTTGATTTCTTGTAAAATGGGTAAATTGGGAGATTGTGCGATCGCAGGCATAAATTTTTCTCAACAATTGTGGAGCGGCGCTGTCTGCTATTGCTAAAATAGCTAGATACTTTAACAGTAGCAGAGGAAGTCTGCAAAAGATAAATTTCACAAGATAAGTCCGGGATCGCAGAAGCCCCAAATCACGGGTCAAATGTTTAACACATTTCAAGTAAATAGGCGAGGTATATTATGAAATACGAAATCAAGGTTTTGGAACCAACGGATTTGTGGTACATCCAAAATAACATCAATCCTGAAACCAATAAGTTTTACCATCCTACTAAAAATATTCCCCTCGTTCAGCAAGTAGAAATTAACTTGAACAATTCGGGAGCGATAATTCAAAAAGGTGCGCTGCATTGGTGTATGGGGAAATTGACTGCAGGTGTTTATAAAACGGATAACCGTTTGAAAGATATGTGGGTATCTTTGACAACGGAAATGGACTACAACGCTCCCGTATATCAAGGGACTGGTACGGTGAAGCTCGAACCGAGACAAAAAGGGAATTTCCTGCATTATACGCCGATCGAGCTTTCCGATGCAGAGCAGTGGGAGTTTGATGACGGTATATTTCAGTTTTGTTCGGACAATGTAGTTATCGGTGCTAAAAAACTGAAATTGCGACAAGTGGCTGCTTCTAATGACGGTAGGTGGAGAATTGCTGTTACAGCTTTGCGCGAGCAAAAAGCTACTGTTGTAGCAGCTACAAGTTCACCGGCTAAGATTGTCGAACTCAGACAAGGTGAAACTTTGATAGCTGATTGCGATTTGGTTAAAGGATTTACCAAGGGGATTGAAGAAGATTATCGAAAATTAGGTCATTTTGGCAAAGGCGGCGGGGAGGGTTATGTTTGGTTTTATCAGGGGAAAGGTAAATTGTTAGTGTGTGAAAATGATGGGATGGGTTTGGGTTGAGTTGTTGCATTTTTTTCGATCGGTATGAGAATTATGAGTGGGATTTATGCAAGATAAGGAGGAAGAAACATCGCACACAAATTTGCAGGCATGAAAGTGTCTGAGATTCTCAAAGGTAAAAATGGTAGTATAAAACAAGCACAGCTTCCGGCAACTTCGCCAAGTTGGGAAGAATTTAGCGAAATGATATGGGAGCAAATAGAAAGAGGTGCTGAAGAAAATATCCCAGGCTTTAGGATGGTTCGCAAATTGTTGAGCGATCGGAGATTTGATAGATGAAAAATAATGGATTTGACCAACTAATATTATTTTTGCAAAAATTGGAAAAACAGGCTATCGATTACAGTTTAGCGCATCATCGCGATGAAGCTATGATGGTGATTGTGGCTGTACCTGGGGAACGGTGGGAA
Organism: Microcoleus sp. K4-B3; assembly: GCF_036704615.1. Classification (NCBI taxonomy): domain Bacteria; kingdom Bacillati; phylum Cyanobacteriota; class Cyanophyceae; order Oscillatoriales; family Microcoleaceae; genus Microcoleus; species Microcoleus sp. K4-B3. The sequence goes on along the minus strand of NZ_JAUBSF010000030.1, from coordinate 58,519 downwards.
ATTGAATTTTTGAGTGATGGTTCGGTGGAGGTAGAGAAGTTTTTCAGTAATGGAGAGATTGCTGGAGAAGAAGCTTTGAGTGAGTTATTCGATCGATATTCGGAACTAGACGAGACAAATGGCGATTTGGCTCAAAAGATTGAGTTGACAAATGCGATAAAATGAGTTAAATTTTGCGGAATTTGCGATCGAGTTGCAGCAATTTTGGGGCATTACTTGCAGGTGATTGAATATTACCAGCAGTCATTAGATATGCAGCAGGAAATCTCGGCTATCGCTTTGGGGAAGCCAATTACTGGCGATATCTGGGCAATGCTTACCGCTGTTTGGGGCGGTGCCAGGGGGCGATCGAATACAGCCAGCAGAGTTTAGCGTTCGCGCGCTCGATACGGGTCAGAAAACAATGATCGCACTGTCTGCCAGCAGTGATATGATTGACCAAGATACGACCGTTAAGTAGAATGCAGCCTTTTGAAAAGCATGACTCAGATGCCAAAAAAATCAGTATTAAGGAGAACTTTATGCGATAAAAACTGGCTATTCTCTAAAGAACCGAGCAATTATCGATTTGAAGCCTCCCACGAAGTGAATGTCGTTGATTTGTTCTGCGGGTGTGGTGGGTTGACTCTGGGCGTACTGGAAGCTTTACGTTGTAATCAGATAGCCGGAAGCATTAAGCTAGCGATTGATAAAAACCCTCATGCTCTAGAAATATACAGAACTAACTTCGGGTTAGCTGATGATGTCGTTTGTGAGTCAGATATTGGGCGACTTCTATCAGGTAGTTTAGAGGAGTCTGCACAAGATTGTGAGAAAGATTTGATAAAAGCTCTTAGCAAAGTTGATATTCTTGTCGCTGGTCCGCCATGTCAGGGGAACTCTAACCTTAATAACTGGACGCGGGGCAATGATCCCAGAAACCTGCTTTATTTGAAGGTTGTCAGATTTGTAGAGTTAGTTAAGCCCAAGGTTGTGATTATCGAAAACGTTGCTACTGTTATTCACGATAAAAGCCAGGTAATAGATAAAAGCCAATTCATGTTGGAAAGGCTGGGTTATACAGTAGCGCAGTTCTTCGTAAAAGCCTCAAATATCGGGATTCCTCAAATACGCAAGAGGCATATACTTCTGGCGGTAAAGGATATGAAGTTTTCTCAAGACTCTTTAGTAAGATTATTTGAAACCTCTATTGAACCTCCCCTATCTGATTCTATAAACGATTTGCTGGATGAAGATAAAGGCAAGAGTGGTATTTTCTATACACCTTCTCAAATGAGTGAAGAGAATAGAAACAGAGTTAACTACTTGTTTGATAACGATTTGTATGACTTGCCTGATTCGGAAAGACCACCCTGTCACAGAACCAAGAAACACAAGTATAGAGCTGTGTACGGTCGGCTTCACTGGGATAAACCAGCCCCTACAATCACGGGTGGTTTTGGCTCAATGGGGCAGGGACGCTTTGTTCACCCTTTACGAAGAAGAGTCATCACTGCTCATGAAGCGGCGAGAATTCAGGGATTTCCGGATTTTTTCGACTTCACGTCAGTACCTACTAGAGGTGCACTCTATGAAATGATTGGCAATGCTGTGCCCCCTAAAATATCCGCATTAATCATAGATTTTATTGTTCAGCATGGAGCATTTCAGGAGGATTGATCAGATGCAGTTAAACGAACCTGTCAGCCAAATTTCTGAGGAGATGAAAGAATTAGCTGAGAAGCAAATTCAGAAAGAAAGAAAAGTTGTAGACTATGATACTCGAGAACCATTAGTTGGAAGTTTAGTTCAAAAATTTATACGGCCTTACAATCCCGACGATCTACAAGATAGCAGTAGAGATATTTACCTTCCAGCTTACCAAAGAAAGTTCGTATGGAGCATTGAACGCCAAGCGAAGTTTATAGAGTCTATTTTGCTCGGTTTACCTCTTCCCTTCATGATTCTAGCTGATATGCAAGATGGAAGGTTAGAAGTCGTAGATGGTTCACAAAGAATCCAGACTTTAGACAGTTTCCTAGATAATAGGCTAATTCTGGAAAAGCTTAAACGGCTTAATACTCTCAATGGATTTACCTTTGATGACCTGCCTCTTTCTCAACAAAGGCGCTTCAAAAATCAACCAATTCGAGTAATTGTGCTGGGTGAAAAGGCTGTTGAATCTGTCAAAAAGGAGACTTTTGAACGTATTAATACAGGCAGTGATATTCTCAAAGATATGGAGGTTCGCAAAGGAGCCTATCAGGGTCCATTTTATGACTTTGTAGAGGAATGTGCAGCTAATCCAAGATTAGTTGCTATGTGTCCTTTAAGTAAGGCTCGTGAAGATAGGCAAGAGCGAGAGGAGCTTGTGCTACGCTTTTTTGCTTACTCCGAACGTTACTTGCTATTTAAGCATGAAGTCAAAGAGTTCTTGGATGCGTATATGCGCGATAAAGATACAGGTTTTAGCAAAGAGGAGTACAGACAGGATTTCCTAAGAATGGTTGATTTTGTTGAGAAGTATTTCCCTTATGGTTTCCGCAAAGTTCCACGTGCGAAAAGTACTCCCCGAGTGAGATTTGAAGCTATTTCCGTTGGTGTCAATCTTGCGATTAAAGTCAATCCTGCTTTAGTACCTGTAAGTATGGATTGGTTAGATTCTAAGCAGTTTAATTATCACACAACAACTCATGCTAGTAATTCCAGTACTAGGCTAAAAGATAGAGTAGAGTTTGTAAGAGATTCTTTGCTAAACACGATATGAAAAAGATTTTGAAGGAGTTCAAAGAGCGTGTGAAGGAAGTAAATCTATACTTCGACTTTCTATCAACTGTTCTAAGTACAGATATTCATCTATCTTCAACTAAAACTGATGTAATTAAACCTATAGATGTCGAGGTTCAGAAAATATTAAAAGCAAATTTTTTTCTAATTCTTTATAACTTGACTGAGGCGATTATTAAAAAATCAATTCAAGAGATATATGACTCAATGGAGCGAGATGGATTGTCATATAAGTTAACAAGAACTGAGATACAAAAGATTTTAATTAGTTATAGGTATAAGCAACTTCGAGAATCTAACTCTGCAAATTTTGTGCAGGCCATCGAAGAATTATTAGCTGATGCTCTTAATGATGCTGCAATGAAACTAGATCCTAAGTCAATTCCTATTTCGGGAAACCTTGATGCTCAAAAAATTAGAGAACTTGCTAGAACCTACGGCTTTTCGGAGATGACTAAAAAAGCTAAACGGGGAGGCTCAGATTTACTTATTGTGAAAAATCAGCGTAACTTGTTGGCGCATGGTGATCTAACATTTTCTGAATGTGGTCGTAACTACAATATTAGTGATTTGAAGAGGATTAAGAACGAGGTAATTTGCTTCCTTGAGGATATTCTCAAGAACATCAAAGCATATATTGATGCAAAAGAATACTGCGATAGCTCCAAAAAGTAGAGTAAGATTTTTTGATTTTACAGTTCTAGTTGAAGGTAGAAAACCCTAACCGTGATGAATTGGACTACTCTTCGTCGTCATCGTCCAACTCTGCTTGTGAGTCCTTCAACTCATCCAGGAAATCCTCATCCTCTAATTCACCACTTATTGTCCAACAAATCCACCACAAATTGAATTGGATATTTAACCTCTTTTCACAACATTATTTATAAGTTGAATTGCTGCTGAGTCTTATGGGATTAGCGGGAAAGCATCTCTAGCTTGCTGCTGAATTTGTTCTATCCAGAAGTCTTGCAGCCGCATTTGCTGGTTGAATTTCCACGATAGAATCTCTGAGTTGATGTTTGGCAGCACAACAGGTGCTCTGTGCCAATCAGTTATCAGCATCGTGCGAGAAGTTTTCGCGCAAATTCGGCAAAAAATTTTTTAAATATTTAATTGACAAATGCGAGCAAATAAGGTATGAAATTGATTTTAGATTGAACCCACGGATGCGTCCTGTGCCTCCTCTGGGGTTTAAATAATTCAGATCTGAGCGGAAACGATATCACCGATCGCCCCAATCTGCCCCAACATCCGCTAGCTGTGCGTATTTTCCTGTATTCCCAATGGCCTACTTGCTTATTTGCCGAGAACTCATATACTTTGTCAAGTTAAGAAAATATTTTTTTGATTCAGCCAGGAGCGAGAAAAAAAAATGTATATCGTACAAATTGCCTCGGAGTGCGCCCCGGTCATCAAAGCAGGGGGTTTGGGCGACGTAGTTTACGGTTTGAGTCGGGAGTTGCAGAATTCCGGTCACTGCGTCGAGATTATTCTACCCAAGTACGACTGCATGAGGTACGACCACATTTGGGGACTTCACGAGGCCTATCGAGATCTAGCTGTGCCCTGGTACGGCGGCGAAATCCTCTGCGATGTCTTGTGCGGCTGGGTGCACGGGCAGTTGTGTTTTTTCATCGAACCTCGTTCTCAAGATAACTTTTTCAATCGCGGCTGTTATTACGGTTGCAATGACGACAATATGCGGTTTGCATTTTTCAGCAAAGCCGCTTTGGAATTTTTGCTCAGAAGCAACAAGCGTCCCGATGTGATTCACTGTCACGATTGGCAAACTGGTTTAGTTCCAGTCATGCTGTTTGAAATTTACAAATACAATTGGATGGAAAATCAGCGAGTCTGCTATACCATTCACAATTTCAAACATCAAGGCATGGGAGGTGGCGATATTTTGCAAGCCACGGGTTTGAATCGAGATGATTATTATTTTGAGTACGATCGCCTCCGAGATAACTTTAACCCTTTTGCCATCAACTTTATGAAAGGTGGCATTGTTTACTCGAACTTTGTCACCACAGTTTCGCCGCACCACGCTTGGGAAGCTCATCTTGGCGAGTTTGGCTACGGTTTGGGCCACACTTTGCATTTGTATCAAGAGAAGTTTCGCGGGGTGCTCAACGGCATTGATTACGATGTGTGGAACCCAGAAAGCGATAGCTATATTCCGCACCACTACACTCAGGAGGATTTGGCAGGAAAAGCCAAAACTAAAAAAGCTTTGCGCGATCGGCTGTTACTGCGCGATGCTGACAAGCCTATTATTACCTTTATCGGTCGTTTGGACGACCAAAAAGGCGTTCATCTCGTCCACCATGCAATTTATTACTCTCTGAGTAAGGGAGCGCAATTCGTGCTTTTGGGTTCCGCGACGGAAGCGGGAATTAACGCGCATTTCCAGCACGAAAGACAGTTTTTAAATGATAATCCAGACTGCCATTTAGAACTAGGTTTTAATGAGGAACTGTCGCACTTAATTTATGCGGGTGGGGATATGATTGTGGTTCCCAGCAATTACGAACCCTGCGGGCTGACTCAGATGATCGGGTTGAGGTACGGTACTGTTCCTGTGGTGCGGGGAGTTGGCGGTTTGGTGAATACTGTGTTCGATCGAGATTACGACACCCGCCACCTCCCTGAAGAGCGCAACGGTTACGTGTTTTACCAAAGCGACTACGGCGCTTTAGAGTCGGCGCTCGATCGGGCGATCGGATTGTGGTATGACTATCATGATGAATTTGAAAAACTCATGCTTCAAGGCATGAGTTGCGATAATTCCTGGAAATATCCAGCTAAAGACTATGTGGAAATTTACGAGCTAATTCGACACAAATAATCAGTATGGGCGGGTTTTCCCAGAGATATTTTCTCTACCTTGAGGAATAGATAAATCCGCCCTTTTCTAACCAGACAGAGATAATGTTTTGAGTAAAAATGCGGGGGTGGAAAGTACGAATGCAGATTGTAGGGTTTCCTTGCCTGTCATTCCCAAGTGCGATCGCCGAAGATAAGGGTATACAAATTAAACGGTTGGTTTTCACCCGCCCTTACAAAAAATGAACTCACAACTAGAACAACAAGTAACGATTCTACAAGACGAAACAGCAGCAGCCGGAACTTCAGCCAACCCAACAGTTGAAACTCCTTTATTCGCTTCAGAATTTGCAACAGAAGAAAAAGTCAGAGTGGAAGAGTTCAAGATTAGCGCCGACAGTTTAATTGCTAAAGTCAAAGAGCTAATTCAGCAAGGAAAACTCCGCCGCCTCGTCATCAAAAACTCGCAAGGGCGGATTTTGGCAGACATTCCGCTGATGGCTGGATTAGTGGGCGGCGTTGCAGGCTCGGTAGTCTTTCCAATTGCTGCTGTACTTGCTACATTTGGGGCAGTTGCGGCTCATTTGACTGTAGCCATCGAGCGCAAAGAATAGTCATTAGTAATTAAAAATTTTCTCTTCAAGTCCGCGAAGGCGGACTTTGTTTGTTTAGTAGCGATTTCAATCGCCGAATTGTCCGATCTTCTCCGGTACTTTCGCCGCTGGTTGGTCTAAATAATTGTAAACAATCCGCGAAATTCGACGGACAAAATCTCTGACAATCGGGTCATTGTAAGGACGTTTGACAAAGATTGCGGCTAAATAACGCTTGCCGTTGGGCATATCAATAATTCCCGCATCGCCAACCACAAAGCCGATATCTCCGGTTTTGTCAGCAATCACTGCTCCTGCGCCTAAACCCGAAGGTAACAGCGTTCTAGTTGTGGTGCGCCGCAGTAATTCTAAAGCTTGTTCCCGACTCGATTCAGAAACTAATTTATCGCGAGACAGCATCGCCAGCAGCTTTACCATATCCACAGAACTTGTGGTATTTGTTCCTTGAAAATCGCCGAGCCAATTGCGAATTCTGGTGTCAGTTAATCCCCAACTGCGAAAACGCTCGTTGAGTTTAGCAATTCCCCCCAAACGTTCAATAATCATGTTGGTGGCTGTATTGTCGCTGATGGTAATCATTTTATCTACGGTTTCTCTGATGCTAAACCGAGTGCCATCTGGTTCGTCTTGCATAGTTCCAGAGCCGCTGGCAACTAAGTCGGACTTCATAACTAATGTTTCGTCAAGGCTAACTTTGCCTGCGTCTACATCTTGATAAAAGGCTATCAGAATCGGTAATTTGATGGTACTCGCGGCCGGAAATACGCGATCGCCCTTGATGTCTAAATAGTCTCCTGTATCTAAATCCAGAAAAAACATTCCGGCGCTGAGGGATCTATACTGTTCGATCGCACTTTCGATTTGAGGCTTGATGGCTGTCATTTCCAAGCCTGTTGACATCCCCAAATCAGCGGAATAGTTTCTCTGATTTCCGGGAGAAACAGTGGGCGTAACTTGACCTGTTGTTTGTTCTATCCGGGTAATAGCTGTAGGTATAACAGACTCGTTCCCGGCTATTTGCTCTGGATTCGGCAACTGAAACGACCAGCGCGTGGCAGATTCTCTAATGACTCGGACTTGTTGCGGGTCTAACTTATAACCGGGAGTTAATTGTATGACTAACCTGGTAGTTTCGGTGTCAAATTGCCCGACTCTAATTTGTTGAATAGCTGAGTTGTAGCTTTGAGGAGTTTCGGGATATTCCAAGACTATTCCCGGTAAATCAATTACTAAGCGGGTGGGATTTGCAATGAGTTTAACTTCCGGCTGAACTCCTGAATCTGTTGTTAAATTGAGTTGGTTTTCGCTGGCATCGAAGTGCCAAGATGTTAGTGTATCAGCTTTTGCGGGCAGGGCGATCGACAAAACAGCAATTAAAGCAGGCAACAGCGATCGTAGTTTTGGAGTCATGTTTGAAGAGAAAGAGTTTAACGGCGGCAACGAGAAAGCGGCGGTCACAGCGTTCTCAACCGCTTTCGGCGCGAACCACATAGCATCATACAGTTAACTCTTGCCCGCAGCCGTAAATTTTATTATTTTCTTTGAGAATATTCAGTTTTCCGAACCGATCGCAAATCCGGTTCTATTACCCATCTTTTGGTCGGCTGGGAGTGAACGCAAGCTTACAGCGGTTCCCGCTGTATTTTTTTGACCAAAAACTTGATAAGCCAAATAAAAATACAGTAAAAAAACACGGGTATCCATATCGAATTCCAGTATTCAAAATCTTCATAATTAAGCTGTTGCCCACGTAATTTCGTAGTCAAAAGGTCAGTTAAAATAATATTAATTTCAATGATTAGAGTCGCCATAAAAACTCCACAAATTGTAGAGCGCCAAACTAGCACAATCGGTAAAACAAGCATAAATATTAACGAAGACAAATCAATAAGGTAGGCAATTTCCGACATAGTTTTATCGATTGAGAAAATCATAATTTACCTCCGGCACTTGTTCAAGTTCATGAATATTTTATCCTGTTGTTTGTTCTAAGATTGAACGCATCTAAAACCTAAACCAGAGCTAATAATTTGATGGATACCCCAGTTTTTTTAGGTCGTTGATTATTTTAGTTTTACAGCGGTTCCCGCTGTATTTTTTATCGGAGAGCGAGCGAATATGCTTTCCGACGCTTTGAATACAAAATGATATTTGATTGTTATTTATTGTACCACATTACAGCGGTTGCCACTGTATGTAGGAGCAAATTTTATTAGCCCTTGGTTCGTGTAAATCAAATAAATTCAAGTTGAGCGATCGCCTTATTTCTTGAATTTTCTATGGCATCAATCGCGGCTTTGATCAACACTTTTCCTTTAGCAACAAATCGGCGATCGCTCAAAGGATCGTAAGCTTCCCAATTACCGCTAATTTCGCGGTCGCACCACAAAAACCAGCAGCGGTAGATTTCCCCGCTATCTATATCATCGCACAAAGCCAGCCAATCATCCCCCGTGAGAGCGCTGGCATCTAATGCTACCAATTCAACCCACGCAAGTGCAGTGCAGGCATCGATCACCTCAGCATCAACGGAGTCAGATTTTGTAGCTGTAGGTTGCGGGGAGCAAAGTGTAGACTTCATAATTTCTCCTTAATTAAATTAAATCAATCAATGAATTTCCCTATTTATGGAACTGCCCCGGTACGGGAATTGGAAAAGCTGTGTTTTGATGAATTTCTGATTGGTCAAATTTACCAGCCGCTGATGCTTCTGTTAAATTATTAAGTGTATTAATTGTGAAAATGGCGCCGGTTCCTAAAGCGGCCATTGCCAGTCTGTGTAAGATTTTGCTCATTTGGCTGCTCCTTTTCTGCTGGGTGTCTCTACTCTAAAAAGTTAAGTGGTCATTAGCGGCGGAGATTGGGGAGTTAAGAAAAAATTTTTATACTCAAATATATTCAACTGTTGAATCCGTTATCAGGACAGAGTTTGAGGAGTCGATCGCCCACAAAACTACTCCAAGTAAAATGCCTTAAATTCCGGCTAGCTGACTATCTTCCTTAAAATCGCCTAAAATAGGGACTTAAGGCGTTAAACTTCCTAGATTCCTTTCCCTTTCAGTGCAAGCGAAGTGCTCAAGTCAAAACGCGATCGCGGTCGCATTCTCACTGCCTCTGGCTTAAAGAAACTTAACGAGGCGCTCCAAGAATGGTCTGACCGACATAACATTAGAGGTACTCTGACTGAAATCGAGGCTGAGTCTGGCGTCGGTGCCGATACAGTCAGCAAAATTAAGCAGGGTAGAGAAGGTGCGGATTTGAGTAAAATTCGCCAGTTGTTCGCGGCTTTTGAAATGACTCTGGCGAATGGCGACCACCGATCGGCTAAACTTGAAGAACCGGAAAATTTAGACGAGCTGGACAATTTGCCGCCAGCGGGGGAAACAGCCACCAGCAGCAGAATTGTTAAAGTATTTGTCAGTTATCGCAACGCCGAACCAGATCGCGAGTTGGGAAAACAGTTGGAAATAGCCTTAAGCGCGATCGGTCATACAGTTTTTACAGCAGAAAATAACATTAGATTGGGAGATAATTGGTTCGAGCGCATTAATTTATTCCTCCAAGAATGCGATTATTTGCTCCTACTATTGCCGCCAACGGTCAGCCAAAGCGAACTGCTAACATATCAAGTTCAGCAAGCAAAAGAACTGCAAGATGCTCGCGCTGACAGAAGACCAATAATTCTCCCCATCCGCGTCGGTTTTCCGCTGAACGCGCCTCTAAATCACGATTTGCGGGGCTATCTGTACCGGATCAAACAGAGGGAATGGAAAACCACCGCCGACACTCCAATTATTATCGAAGAAGTTCTGAATTTACTAGCGGAAGAACCCGCACCAGTTACCGAAGAAACGGAAAATTTAACACAAAAACAGCTATTAGAAATTAGCAGCGACGAAACACCTCTACCCGCCGCCGAATCGGAATTACCGGGAGGACAAGTCGATGTCGCTTCTCAATTTTATGTAGAACGCCCGCCCATCGAAGAACGCTGCTATCAAACTATAGTGCAGCCCAGCGCGTTAATTAGAATTAAAGCACCGAGACAAATGGGCAAAACTTCCTTGATGGCAAAAATTTTGCATCACGGAGCCCGTCAAGGCTATTGCACCGTGCCGCTAACTTTTCAGTTAGTAGATAAAGCCGTATTTGCCAACTTAGATAAATTCTTAAAGTGGTTTTGCGCTTACGTCGGCCGCGAGTTGCACTTAGCAAATCAATTAGACGATTATTGGGACGAGATTTTTGGCAGCAAAGTCAACTGCAAAGATTACTTTGAAAAATACATTTTGCCGCAAATCGACAGTCCTTTAATTTTAGGATTAGACGAGATCGATCGCGTTTTCCAATATCCCGACATTGCCGAAGACTTCTTAGGACTGCTGCGGGCGTGGCACGAAGAATCAAAGCGGCGCGACATCTGGAAAAAACTGCGATTAATTGTAGTTCACTCCACCGAAGTTTACATTCCGATGAATATCAATCAATCACCTTTTAACGTCGGGCTGCCAGTAGATTTGCCAGAATTCAACCATCAGCAAATACAAGATTTAGCAGCGCGTCACAACTTGAATTGGTCGGAAGCCGAAGTTGAGGAATTGATGGCAATTGTCGGCGGACATCCGTATTTAGTGCGAGTTGCATTATATCACATTTCGCGCTCGGGTTTGACACTCGATGAATTAAAAGAAACTGCGATCGCAGATGCTGGAATTTATAGCGACCATTTGCGCCGGCAGTTGTGGAATTTGGAAGAATATCCAGAGTTGGCGCAGGGGATGAGAGAGATTGCAGCGGCGGATTCTCCGGTGCCATTAAAGGCGATGCAGGCGTTTAAATTAGACAGCTTGGGGTTGGTAAAATTGCAGGGTAACGAGTGCGTGCCGAGGTGCGAGTTGTACCGACAATATTTTCGATCGCACTTAAGCGCGATCGTCTAAGTCAGATGGCTCTGCTATCCTCTAATTCCAGATATGGTAGGGGCGGGTAAACCTGCCAATCATTCCCTAAAATCAACAATCTCATAAACCCGCCCCCACCAAACGACAAATCACAATCTACCTCTTTTTAGATTAAAACAGCCCATGAACTATATTTTTTTGATAACATCCGATAATTGGCTAGATTGGATAACCGTGTTTGGTTATCTAGCCTTTACAGCTTTCATTGCATGGCGCGTTTTCACCACAAAGTAGATATATGTTAAAATTAGGTAAAATCATAACTAAATTAACTCCCGCATACTGTTATGTCGCCTGTTGAAAGCGTCGCAGCAATTCCGAACGATCTGATTTTGCGCTTGAGCATAGAGCAGTATCATGCGATAATTCAAGCTGGCATTCTCACGGATGATGACTCTGTAGAATTGCTGGAAGGTTGGCTGGTTTTCAAAATGCCCAAAAATCCACCGCATCGAGCAACAACTCGTCTTGTCAGAACAGCTTTAGAGAATATTTTACCTGCGGGGTGGTATGTTGATTCCCAAGAACCGATAACGCTATCTAACAGCGAACCAGAACCTGATATAGTAGTTGTTCGAGGGGATACGCGACAATATCTCGATCGGCATCCTGGTGCTGAAGATATTGCCCTGATTATTGAAGTATCCGATACGACGCTTCAGCGCGATCGAACTGTAAAAAAACGGATTTATGCCCGCGCTGGAATTGCGGTTTATTGGATTGTGAATCTTGTTGAAGGACTGGTTGAGGTGTACTCTCAACCTGTTGTGGAAGTTGAGCCGTCAGATTACAGTCAAAGGTTAGATTTTGGGCGATCGGCTGTTATACCGATTATTTTTGAAGGGATAGAAATTGGGGCGATCGATGTGAATTCTCTTTTACCTTGAGATAAAATGAGTAATATCGTTTACGGTTGTTTTTGAATGATTAAACCGCAGAGGCCGCAGAGGGCGCAGAGGAAGAGAAGAGAGAGATGAATAATTCCGATAGCAACGGATTTGAGATAAACCCTAAACTTGTAGGGTGCGTCAGACGAAGTTTTAGGGCGATTATTCAAAGTTTAAGATAGTAGAGCACCTTACTAATTAAATAATGCAACTAGGAGGCTTATAAAATAAAATGATTGACGAGCAACCGTGGGAAGAAATAAAAGAGTCTCTAAAAGTTGGAACTAAATTGAAAGGAGTAGTCACCAAGCACTGGCCTTTTGGGATATTTGTTGCCCTTCCAGGGATAAAGTTTACGGGTATTGTTGAACTCGGGGATTTCAAAGATGAAGGTTTTATGACACGCGATGAATATCCAGCAGTTGGTTCATCAGTTGATGCAGTCGTGCGGGCATTTAAGGAAGCGGGACAACAAATTCGGTTAGGTATGAAGCCCAGCCAGTTGAATTAGTCAAAATAATTGGGAGTGATAAATTGAAAGAAGGCATTGCTGAAAAGCGAGATGATGTGGAACGAAGTTCCAAGCATCTAGTCCTATTTTCTAGCCAGGAATTAGCAACGCCTTCATCTGTTCGTTACTCAGCACTTTGCTATAGCATACGGAATTTACCAAGACGTTAGAAAATTCCAATCTTCTGTAGCGTCTGGGTCTAATAATAATGGTGGCGGTTGATTGGGTTGTTCGAGTAAGGTTTTATAGTCTCCTGAATCGACCCATTTTAGGAGTTCCGAAGCGCGCATCACGACCCAAGATTGCGTGGACTCGTTGAAACTGAGCAACTTAGTAAGTGTATCTTGAGACTCTACACTGTTTTCGCTAAATTCGCGCACTTGAACGAGGAAATCAGCGATCGCTTCCGGTGTTACATAGCAACTGGGTAAACCGCCAAGTTTCATCAACGCGGTAATCGCTACATCCACATCCTGACAAGCCAGTAACGCCGCCCGATCCGCTGTAAACCTTGCCATCATTAACCAATTCCAAAACGCCAGTTCTACCCCATTAGCCGCCAAACCGCCAAATCCTAATGTCGCTGCATTCACCCAAGTCTTTAAAAGCGGCATCACCATTGCTATTTGATGATAGAGCAAATGCTGACTCTTAATGTGGGCGACTTCATGCCCCAATACAAAAATCAGTTCCTGGCTAGAAAGCCATTCGTAGGCTTCTAAATTCACCGTTACAATTGGACTTTCAATACCAATCGTAACGGTAATAATATGCCCCCAACCCCGAAACAAATATAAATCTGGACAGGGAGATAAATCGAGAATTTGACAAGTTTCTTCCAACGCCTGAGACAAGCCCGGAAAATTGTTAGGAGTCACGCGAAAATCACTGCCCAAACATTGCAAACGGAGTAGGCGATCGATACCGTACTCATTCACTTTCTTGAGCAATAAAGAAACTCCCGGCATCTTTTCTAGAGACGCTAAAGCTTTGCGATCGAAAGGATGTTCGTAAGTGTCTGACTTCAATCCTAATAAGACTTTTTTCATCCCAAATAGACCTCCTCTAGAAAATGTGCCTGTTCCTCATCATGCTTAGCCATTCATCTCTCGATTCAGCAATGCCTGAAAGAACTAAATCTAAACTGGCTCTCTCAACTTTCGCAAAATCGGAATTTGCGCCAACTGTTCCGGCCGTATACTATCCCAGTTTAACCCAATTGGACGCGGATAACTTGTATTAGTTTCAATTACCTCCTGGGCAGTAACAATCCAATTCAGCGCCCAATCGTGACCTTGCATTGGCAAACGCAAATCTTCGACTATTTGCAAAGGATGCACTGTTGTTACAATTGGCGTATCGATTTGTACTAACCCGAATTCTTGCAACATAGCCAATTCTAAATCCGCAAATCCTGCACCTTTCCCGGTTCTTCCACCGTTGCGCGTTACTGCTACGCAGCCGACTATTACTAAATCAATCGGCTCCATTTCTGCAAAACTTACCAATCTTCCGCAAGCGAGTGCTTTGCGGGCGATCGCACTTTCGGCAATTGATATATTTTGCCTCTGCAAATCCTCAGCAGTTAATTCAACAAAACAGCGTGTGCTTGTCAAGCGGGGTACTGCCATATACAGGCGTTTTCCCTCCTGCAAAGCACGCCATCGCACCGGAATTTGTGGCGAATCTGGATTGCACTTAATCGTTTTTGCTTGTTGCCATATTGGTAAAGTTGCCAATCTTTCGGCAGCCAACTCAGCACCGACAAAGTTTGGAATATGACCTAACGGATCGCCAATAGATGCGCCTTGCTGCTTCAGCAAAGACCAAATTTCAGCTCTTAACTGGTCTTTGTCGTGGTGATATCCAGTCCAATCAGTTTTCATGCTGTAAGAAGAAGGAAGTTCGGCAACGGATTATGTAACGGATGTAACGGATGTAACGGATGTCAGGAATAAGGAAGAAGGAATAAGGAAAAATGCTCATCTAGCAACTTTTTTAGCCATTTGGATCTGAGTTTTAATTAAGTATAGCAAAACCATTTCATTTGTAAACAATGGATTCAATCATCACAAACGTTTCAGGTTGTTCTACATTCACGACTCAAATAGACTTGCTATATATTCATTTATTGTGGTACAATTAATCATACAAAATTATAATAACCCCTCGATTATTTAGTCTCTTAGAGAGGGACTTCGTTTGACTCTTGAGCGGTTTAAACCGCTGAATGTTCTTTTTTATTTTATGAATTTTACAACAAAGCCCAGTTACTATCAAGTCGGTGGGAGTTTGACAAATAACGCTCCAAATTATGTGAAGCGGCAAGCAGACGACGACCTTTATAACGGATTGAAAGCCGGGGAATTTTGTTATGTTTTGAATTCCCGGCAAATGGGCAAATCTAGCTTGCAGGTGCGGACAATTCAGCGGCTGAGAAATGAAGGAATTGCTTGTGCTGCGATCGACATTTCCGAAATTGGCAACCGCGGCGTCACTCCCGAACAGTGGTATGCTGGTTTGCTACGCATTCTGGAAAATAACTTTAACCTGTCGGATATTGTCAACGTGCGGACTTGGTGGCGCGATCGCAATTTTTTAACCCCGGTTCAAAGATTGAGCGAATTCATCGAAACCGTACTGTTACCCAACATTTCCAGCAATATTGTCATTTTTATTGACGAAATCGACAGCATTCTCGCCCTAGATTTTCCCGCCGATGATTTTTTAGCGCTAATTCGATCGTGCTACAACAAGCGCGCCAACAATTCAGAGTTCGATCGCCTAACTTGGGCCCTATTAGGTGTAGCATCGCCCACGGATTTGTGCCGCGAGCAAAATGCCAGCACCAATACCCCTTTTAATATTGGCAAGGCGATCGAATTAACTGGTTTTGACGAAACAGAAGCTCAACCGCTAGCAGCGGGGTTGGCAGAGCTTACAGACAGCCCTCATGAAGTTTTGAGAGAGGTTTTGTATTGGACGGGCGGGCAGCCTTTTTTGACTCAAAAGCTGTGCAAACTACTGTTGGAAAACCCACAATTAATCCCGAATTTACCCCCCCCAGCCGCCCCTTGCCAACGAGGGGAGAAAGATGCAGCCGCCCCTTGCCAAGAGGGGGAAAAAGATAAAATTAACACTTCTAAAGAGTGGGTTGAGAAGGTAGTGCGCTTGAAAATCGTGGAAAATTGGGAAACTCAAGATGTGCCCGAACATTTGTCCACAATTCGCGATCGGCTTTTCAAAGAAAACCCGCGGATTGTCAGAAGACTCGGATTATATCAGCAAATTTTAGAACAAGCTGAAATTGTCCCCGATGGCAGTGCCGAACAAATGGAACTGCGATTGAGCGGATTAATCGTTAAGCGCCGTGAAAAATTAACAATTTCTAATCCTATTTATGAAGCTGTATTTAACAAAGAGTTAATTGAACAAAAATTAGAAAATCTCTCGCCTTACTCGGAAGCTATCAAACTGTGGCTAAATTCTAACTGTGAAGATGATTCCCAACTGTTGCGAGGGGATGATTTGCAGTCAGCATTAGTTTGGGCAGCCGGAAAAAGTTTGAGAAACGAAGATTTTCAGTTTTTGACGGCCAGCCAAAAAGTTATTTTGAGCGACCAAAATCAACTGCTGCATTCAGCTACACTAGAAACCCAAAAAGCTGTGTGTGATGCCGAAAAAGCTTTGATGGAAGCTGACTCTGCCAAACAAAAAGCCAAACATTGGATCGGAATCGGTTCTGCGGTACTGGCAGCATCGTTAGTAGGGGCGATCGGTTTTTCAACTCTCGCTTACCAGCGGTTTAAACTAGCACAAGCAAGTATTGAAATCGAACAAAATGGCAGCGATGCTTTATTGTTAGCGGTATCTCAAAAAACTGCAAACACCGAAGCTTTATCAGAAGCTTTACTGAGGGCGATCGCCTCTGGAGAAAAATTAAAAACTTTGGTTAAAAACAAACCGCGCCTAGAACAATATCCCGCAACTATACCGCTGTTAGCCTTACAAGTAATTCTCGATCGAATTAGCGAAAAACCGCCGATAAACGCCTCATCACTTTCACAAAGAAAGATGAATTGGCAAGCTCATACTGGTGCAGTTACCAGCGTTAATTTTAGTCCCAACAGAAAAATTTTAGTAACCGCAGGAATAGACGATAGAGTGCGGATTTGGAACTTGTTCGGGCAAAAGATTCTTGAATGGAAAGCTTTGCAGCAGTCAGTTAATATGGTAAACTTTAGTCCCAACGGTAATTTTTTAGCGACTGCCGGAAGAGACAGCACAGTTAAACTATGGAATTTATCAGGAAAAAATATTTCTAAATTCAAAGGGCTTGAAGGGTCAGTTACCAGCATCAGTTTTAGTCCCGAAGGAAAGTTATTAGCCGCCGCAGGAATAGACAGCAATGCTGCAATTTGGAATTTGTCAAAACTGTCCAAATCAATATCATCTAGCGTGAAACTCCCCGGTCACAACGGCTTAGTGAGAACCGTAACTTTTAGCCCAAGTGGCAATTTTATAACAACGTTAGATGGCAACTCTACAGTGCGAATTTGGAATTTGTCGGGACAACTGAAAAAAACCCTTCCCCTTCAGGCAATTGGGATCGGTTTCAGTCCGGCTCAACACCAGCATCGCTTTGCTACAGTAACATTGAATGGCAAAGTCGGGCTGTGGAATCTGTCACGGAAAGAATTAGTTAATGAATTTCAAACATTGCATTTAGATGCGAAATCAATTAGTTTTAGTCCCGACGGAGAACGGCTTGCTACAGTCGGAATTGACAAGACAGTGCGGCTGTGGAATTTAGCAGGGCGGCAGGTTGCTCAATTTGAGTTTGAGGAGAATGTGGTTAGTGTCAGTTGGAGGCGAGACGGAAAGCAAATTGCTGTAGCTGGAAGCAACGGAACTGTCTGGCTGAGGCAGGTTGAAGGGTTAGAAGAATTGCTGAAGCAAAGCTGCAATTTTTTCACCACTCAACCGAAGTATTTTAGAAGAGTTTCAACTATCTGCAAGTAGGGACACGGCAATGCCGTGTCCTCTCAATAATCTGCAAGTAGGGCTTAG
The DNA here is from genome assembly GCF_036704615.1 of Microcoleus sp. K4-B3. NCBI lineage: Bacteria > Bacillati > Cyanobacteriota > Cyanophyceae > Oscillatoriales > Microcoleaceae > Microcoleus > Microcoleus sp. K4-B3. The sequence continues at coordinate 40,884 of NZ_JAUBSF010000030.1, read as the reverse complement.
GCTCAGTCCATGGGTGTCAACTTAACGTTAAACGTACTACGGATCTGCTGTCTGACGATTAAAGCTCGATCCCCCCTTAATAAGGGGGGAACCGGAGGCGCTCTTTCGTCCCCCTTCTTAAGGGGGATTTAGGGGGATCTAGACTGGGTTAAAAGCGAGATTTCTCAGGGATTTCAGTCTTAAGTTGACACCAATAGGCTCAGTCGTGTCCCTACTGATGACTATCAATTTACCTTAACCGGCGAAACACTTACATTAGGATTTTTGACTTTTCTTAAGAGTTCTTGTCGGGCTTGTTCGGGATTTTGCCCTTTGGGTACTTGATATAATAATCTACAGGAACCGTCTTGAGAATTAGCTGCACAAATAATTAGTTGACCGCTGGGAGATGCACCTGATGTGATAATATTTTCCCAGTTGCCTTGCGGTTGCGAGTTGTTGAGAATTCCCGAGACTCGGGTACACCGAGTAATCGCGTCTTCTCCTGATTCATTGAAATAGTTATCAGCTAGCCACAAAATAACGGGAATATTTTTGCCTTGTTGGACAGCAATTGTAGCTGGGCGGCCGCCAGCAGCGCCGCAGAAGAATGAAGGCGTTTGGGCAAAGGCTGGACTGTTTGCTAAAATCGGAGCAGCAAGGGCAATAATTGACGCGCTAAAAGCTGACTTTAAGAGCCGAAATTTCATGAGCAGTAATAAGCTTTTTCATTTAAGGTTACTAATAGTCTAAAAAGTTAAGCTGTTTGTTGCCGGGAAGATTAGGCATTTAGAGAAAAAAATAAAATTTATTCTGCAAATTTTGGCGATCGCACGCACTGGCCTCATCAAGGCCAAAACTCAGGGAAAAATGCTCGCTGACAAACACCGACTGCAGAAAATAGGTGCAGCCACAGGGGGCGCAGGCGCGAAGGTATAGCGTAAAGGTGCGGTTTTTGACCGTTTTTTGCTGAGCCTTGCCCTTCCTGAACCCGCCCCACCTAAAGTGCAACCTGTGTTAACATCGGGAAAAATATTCTCTTTAATAATCAACAATGGGCAATGTTCTGGTGCTGAACGCCTCCTACGAACCCCTTAACATCACCAATTGGCGAAGGGCGGTAGTTTTGTTGCTGAAAGGAAAAGCAGAACAGGTAGAACACAACGGGAAATTTATTGCGCCAAATTTTCCGCTACCAACTGTGATCCGACTGCGGCATTACGTCCGAGTTCCCTATAAGGATATTCCGCTTACCCGCCGGAACATCTTGCACCGGGACGCGCACTCTTGTCAATACTGCGGTTATACCGGGGACGATTTGACGCTCGATCACGTGATTCCCCGATCGCGCGGAGGAGGCGACACTTGGGAAAACCTCGCTACGGCGTGCGTCCGCTGCAATGTCAATAAAGGCAGCCGCACGCCAAAAGAAGCGGGAATGCCGCTGCGCTATCCGCCTCGGAAACCTCACAGCGGTCTTTATTTTGAAGTGACTAAACACGTTAAGAGCGGTATGCACAAAGAATGGCAAAAATATGTAATAGGCCTTTAGAACCCCTGTCAGCGCAAGCGCGGGGGTTTTTTGCGGAAGTTCTGATTTCTGAGATTGCTTCCTTCCTCGCAACGCACCCGGGGTGCACGAGTTAAAAAGTTAAAAAGTTAAAGACAGAATTTACGCTCTTAAATCCGGTTTCTCGTAAGAAGTATTGGCTTTGACAATAAGGCATCTACAAAGAAACCGGGTTTAAAAGCGAATGTCGCGCAAATCCTGAATAGTTAAATTGTTAATTTTTAACAATGAAAGACCATTTCCCTGCTAATTCCGATGAAACATCTGGCAACCGCGAAGGTGAGCTTGAACCCAGCACCGAGGTTGTACCCAGAGTGAGTGCGCCTGGGAAACGGCGCAGCAAAGCCGAAGTTGCTTCCGAAGAGAATCGCACCAGTCTCCGCGAGGAATTGCACGATCGCAAAGTTGAGCAATTGCGCCAAATGCTCGATCGGCACAAAGGCACTCGCCAGTTAATATTGCTACAAGATTTTCCAGACCCAGACGCACTTTCAAGCGCTTGGACTTACAAATTAATCGCAGAACAGTACGATATCCAATGCGAGATTATCTACGCCGGCGCCCTCAGCCACCAAGAAAATATTGCCTTAGTTAAATTGACAGGGTTGCCGTTGCAGCGGTGGACGCTCGAAACATTAAAAACTAAGGATTTGTCGGTGTATCATGGCTGCGCTTTCATCGACAACCAAGGGACGACTTGTAACTTAACCCAGTTTATTTTAGCGGCTGGAGTTCCGATCGCTGCCGTCATCGACCATCACAATTTGCAGGGGGAAATGAACGCAGAATTTACCGATTTGCGCCCTCAAATCCGCGCTACAGCCACGATTTTGACCGAGTATTTACAGGCTGGACTCCTAACTCTCGACGGCAGCGTCAGCCTGCACATCAAGTGCGCTACAGCTTTGATGCACGGTTTGCGATCGGATACGAACGCCCTCAGACAAGCTCAGGAAGAGGACTTTTTAGCTGCGGCTTATTTGAGCCGATTTTACGACCCGCAGTTGCTGAATGCGGTGTTGCAGTCGTCTCGTTCTAAATGGGTGATGGACGCGATCGAGCGATCGCTCAAAAACCGCACCGTCCAGAACAATTTTTCGATTGCCGGCATCGGCTACCTCCGCTATGACGATCGGGATTCTATTCCCCAAGCGGCGGACTTTTTAGTAACAGAGGAGAACGTACATACAGCCGTTGTTTACGGAATTGTTCACGACAAAGACGAAGAAATTGAAGTAGTAATTGGCTCGCTGCGAACGAATAAACTTACTCTCGATCCCGACGAATTTATTAAAGAAGCCTTCGGCCAAGATGCTCAAGGACGCTTTTTTGGCGGTGGCAGAAGTCAAGCAGGAGGTTTTGAAATCCCGGTGGGATTTCTTTCCGCCGGGAATGAGAACAGCGATTATGCGAGGCTGAAGTGGGAAGTATTCGATGCTCAGATCAAGCAAAAGTTGCTGAAATTAATTAGTCCTAAAGACAATCCTGTTTACGATCATTAACTCTGGAGTTTGTAGATGCGGTCTTTCTTCCAGCAACAGCCTGGGAAGGCGATCGCTGGGTTCGGCCTCCGGTTGCTACGAGGTTTTGCCGCGTTTTTTTATGGTTCCGGGCAAAATCTCAACTTGACAACCAGTCATCTACGCACTCCAACTCTCATCAACCGGGTTTTTTAACTCTTATTGAGGGTTTGAACGAAGTAAGGGGTTTAAAAAACCCGGTTGATTATTCCAGGAATAACAAGAATAAATTTTATTATTTTCCACAAATACACCAAATAAATCTTGATTTTAAATATTTTCAAGAAAGACAACAAAGTATTTTGGAAAACAAACCAGCTTGCTGGAAAAACTAAGTTTTATATAGCTTAATAAATTCACAGCATCATTCTTGAGTTTTAATGATTTTACAGGGTTATTTTTTTTATATCCCAATTAATTGGCTAAATAAATTACAAATTTTTAGAGTTTGTGAGAAAATTTTAGCTAATTTTTTATATAAAAACGCCGCCCAATAAGCCAAATAGAGACGGAAAAACATAAATTATTGGCTAACTCACATAAAAAATAAAATTTGTACCATTTCATAAAAGTTTATATACAAACATAAAGTGTTGGTTTCGTTCCTCAACCAAACAAGCAGTTGCTACGGCTTAAAACAAATTATTATATTTTTTGGTGGCGAGTTAGAATAGTAAAAAAATGCTTAACAAAAAAAGGAACACGGAGATGTCTACAAAAGAGACTTTCTCTTGGTCGTTAGAGAATATTCTAGAAAAAATTTCTGAAATTGCACTTCAAATCAACGACTTCGGGGATCTGGAGACAATTTTGCAATGTGCGGTAGAAGAAACCAGGGTGCTGCTGCAAACCGATCGCGTGATTATTTATCGCTTCCTACCACAGGGAGATGGCGTAGTATTTGCTGAATCGGTTGATGCTCAGTGGCCGCGAATCCTAGGAAAACAGATTTATGATTCTTGCTTTGAAGCTACCTGGGTAGAGCGTTACAGCCAGGGACAAACGAGCAGCATTTCTGATATTCACAGCGGTCATCTTCAAGCTTGTGATATCGAATTGCTCGATCGCATCCAGGTTCAGGCAAATTTAGTTGTGCCAATCTTGCTAGATGGCAAACAGCAGCAATCTCGGAAGCTTTGGGGACTGTTGATTGCTCATCAATGCCGAAGTCCGCGTCAGTGGGAACCTCTCGACGTTCAGATCGTGCAACACGTTGCAGTGCTGCTTGGGTTGAGGATGCGGCACCTGGTATCTCACCACCCGGTGCTGCCGCCAAATCAACCGCCGGAATTCAAAACAGAACCGAATCAAACTGCGATTAATACAGACAGCGCGCCAATAGTCCATCAAAATTGCCTGCAACCAGAGTTTGCCTGTTCCCTGAGCGGGGGTATTGTCCAGCTCAGAGCCTTTGAGTTATTGCAAAACCCGATGTGGATATTTGATATTGAGCATTTGCAAATGTGGTGGGCCAACCCAGCCTCCTTGTACCTGTGGAATGCTTCGACGCAGCAGCAGCTCATAAGTCGCAACTTTAGCGATATGTCAGAGTCTACTCGGATTCGCTTGCAGAGCTATCTACAGCAGTTTGAGCAAGGCAAAACCTTGTCCGAGCAGTGGACGTTTTACCCGGGCGGTCAGCGTATTTCTGTCGGCTGTCGGTGTTCTGGCATCACGATTGATAGCGGGCGTTTGGCAATGCTGGTCGAGGGTACGGTCGAAACCCCTCATCAAATCGAACCGGAAACCCTGCGATCGATCCAGGCACTGCGACACACGACGCTGATGGTTTCGCTGTACACTCTCGAAGGTCTGCCGCTGCTGCAAAACCCCGCCGCCTTGCGCTGTTATGGGGATGCGCTCCACCCTGGCTCTGCGACAGACAATACTTTTCTGAGCCACTTTGTTGACTCTCAGGTAGGAGAGCGAGCAATGGCAGTTCTTCAGTCCGGTGATGTCTTTAGCACGGAGGCTCAAGTGATTACTCTGGCGGGAATTCGCTGGCACGGGATGGACGTGCGATGTACCAACGACCCGGTAACAGGCAACCCGATGTTGCTCGTGAACGAAAAGGACATTACCGACCGCCAGCAGACAGAAACAGCCCTGCAAAAGAGTCAAACCCGGTTGTCAGAAGCCCAGCGGGTTGCCCACATCGGTAACTGGGAATGGGACGTGATTACGGGTAAAATTACCTGGTCTCCCGAACTATTCGAGATTTTGGGACGCGACCGGGCACTGGGCGAACCTACCTATGAAGAAAACCTGCGGATTTACCATCCCGAAAGTGCCGAACAGCTACACATGGTAGTTCAACGAGCGCTGACTAGGGGAGAGCCTTATCTATTGCGCCTCAAAGTCTTGCGCCCGAATGGTTCTATCCGCCATACCGAAGCCAGAGGACAGGCCGAACTCAATGCAGAGGGACAAGTCCTTCGGTTGTTTGGTACATCCCAAGACATTACGGATCTTGTCCAGGCGGAAACAGAACTCAGAGAAATGAGTACAGCTCTTGCTAATGCGGTCGAAGGCATCTCGCGGCTGGATATTTTCGGACGGTATATCACCGTTAATCAAGCCTACGCCAATATAGCGGGTTATCAACCTGAAGAAATGGTTGGTATGAATTGGCAAAAAACAGTTCATCCCGACGACTGCGACAGGATGATAGTGGCTTATCAAAAAATGCGAGCCGAGGGCCGAGTGGAGGTTGAGGCCCGTGGTATCAGGAAAGATGGCTCGATATTTTACAAGCAGGTGGTGATGTTGGCAGCCTACGACTCGCAGGAGCGATCGATCGGACATCACTGCTTTATGAAGGAGATCAGCGATCGCAAGCAAGCAGAAGCATCATTACAAAAAGAGTTCGAGCGTCTGAGTATAGTGATTGCTACCCAACAGGAAATCGCCATCCGCAATCCCAATCTCGATGCAGTCATGGCTGTGATTGCAGAGAGGACTCAAGATTTGACCCGCGCCGATGGAGCAGTGATTGAAATTGTGGAAGGGGATGAAATGGTGTATCGGGCAGCCAGCGGTATCGCCACCCCCTATATTGGATTACGGATCAAAGTAGGGACAAGTTTATCGGGAAAATGTATTGCGACCGGGCAAATCATGCTTTGCGAGGATTCAGAAACCGATGCACGGGTGGATCGGGCTGCCTGTGAGCGCATTGGTCTCCGGTCAATGGTAGTTGTTCCCTTGTTCTATCAGGACGATCGGGTTGGCGTCTTAAAAGTGCTTTCAGCTACACCCTCTGCCTTTACAGAGTCAGATATCCAGACTTTACAACTGATGGCCGGGTTTCTGGCAAGCAGCCTGCATCTGGCTTCAGAATTTGATGCTAAGAACATTCTCCTGAGTCAATTGCAGGAAAGCGAGGAACGATACCGTTCTGTGATTATCACCATGACAGAAGGTGTCGTACTCCAGCTAGCAGACGGACAAATTACTGCCTGCAATGCTAGTGCCGAAAGGATTATCGGGCTGACCCCGGAGCAAATGATGGGGCACAAATCGATAGATTTAGACTGGCGAACCGTTCGGGAGGATGGCGAACCGTTCCCGGGCGAACAGCATCCGGCAACGATTACCCTGCGCACGGGACAACCGCAATCGAATGTGGTGATGGGCATTCACAAATCGGATAAAACGCTGACTTGGATTTCGATTAATTCTCAACCGCTGTTCCATCTCAATCAGTCTCAACCCTATGCAGTAGTGACGACTTTTGCTGATATTACAGAACGCAAGCGGGCAGATGAGATGCTAAGACACCGGGCGGAACGAGAAAGATTAATTGCTACGACAGATGGGTTAACACAAGTAGCAAACCGCCGCTGTTTTGATGAGCGGTTGCAGTCGGAATGGCACCGACTGATGCAGGGCAAACAACAGCTTTCGTTGATTATGTTGGATGTAGATTATTTCAAGCGATATAACGATTGCTACGGACATCAAGCTGGGGATACTTGTTTGGTGAAAGTCGCGAAAGCCGCAGCAGCCGCGGTTAAACGTTCTACCGATTTGTTTGTGCGCTATGGGGGCGAAGAATTCGCTGCTATCCTGCCGAATACGGATGCTGCAGGGGCGATCGCGGTTGCGGAGTCGATGCGTCAGGCAATCCGACAGTTGGCAATCCCTCACGAGCAATCTGATGTGAGATCGATCGTGACCGTTAGCATGGGAATTGCGACTGTGATTCCCTCCTTGGGAACATCACCGGATGAACTCGTTGCCCTCGCCGATCGAGCATTATATGATGCGAAACGACAAGGGCGCGATCGCTACAAAAGCGCAAACCCGATGACTGCGCCAGAGGTTAATCCAGTTGTAGAATAGGCAAAAGGTAGGTATATCCTAGATTGCTCCTAGAAAAACGGGACCCAATGCCTGGAAGTATTGATATATGGTTATTTACCTGATCCGCCACGGTATCGCAGCCTCACCCGAAGAATACGATACAGACTCAGAACGCCCGCTCACTAAAGAGGGCGATCGTAAAACCCGGAAAATCGCCCAGCGGCTGTACGAACTCGAAATTCAGTTTGACCTGATTCTGACCAGTCCCCTACTGCGGGCGCAGCAAACCGCCCAAATCCTGCAAACAGTCGGTCTCAGTTCCAAAATAGAAGAATCCGCCGCCCTCGCACCTTCAGGAGACATCGGGAACTGGCTGGAGTGGTACAAACAGTGGCAGGAAATAGGTAGCCGCAGCTTGGCCCTGGTCGGCCACCAACCAGATTTAGGCCATTGGGCAGAAACTTTGCTTTGGGCTCGATCGCAAGATGCCCTGATTCTCAAAAAAGCAGGTATCATCGGCTTAATCCTCCCGGAAACCGGGTCCCCAGTGGGCCGCAGCCAAATGTTTTGGCTCACTCCGCCCAAGTTTTTGCTGCCCTAGAAACAGCGAACCGCCCCGACATTAACAGGCGCGCCAGCCCTCTTAAACCCGCATTCTCGGACGCCAAAACCGGGTTTGAGGGGCGAAAATACGCAGCGGTGCGATCGGGTTCTCGGTTGAAAAACCCGGTTTCTGAACCGCAATTAAATGATTATTTGTCAAGACTGTGACACTATCTTGGTTTCTGGTAATGTACTTTTATGTAGATTCAACTCACACAAAACGGTATCGCAATGGTCGTCGGCGAATTCAAACCAGGTTTAGAAGGTGTTCCCGCCACCTTGTCCAGCATTAGCTACGTCGATGGACAAAAAGGATTGCTGGAATATCGCGGGATTAGCATCGAGGAACTGGCACTGAAAAGTTCCTTTCTTGAAACTTCATATTTATTAATCTGGGGGGTACTTCCGACAAAGGAAGAACTAGAAGCTTTCGAGCATGAAATTCGGTATCACCGCCGGATCAAATATCGCATCCGGGACATGATGAAATGCTTTCCTGAAAGAGGACATCCAATGGACGCCCTGCAAGCTTCAGCGGCCGCCCTGGGCTTGTTCTACTCGCGCCGAGCTCTCCCCAACCAGGGATACATTCGAGAAGCTGTAGTGCGGCTGCTAGCTAAGATTCCCACAATGGTAGCAGCGTTCCAGCAAATGCGACGGGGAAATGACCCGGTGCGGCCGAGGGATGACTTGAACTACTCGGCTAACTTTCTTTATATGCTCAACGAGCAAGAACCCGATCCGCTGTTAGCTAGCATTTTTGACACTTGTCTGACTCTCCACGCTGAACATACAATTAATGCCTCTACATTTTCGGCAATGGTAACAGCTTCGACGCTGACAGACCCTTACGGAGTGATTGCTTCAGCCGTTGGCACTTTGGCGGGGCCGCTGCACGGGGGAGCTAATGAAGAAGTGATTGATATGTTGGAGCAAATTGGTTCGGTAGAAAACGTGCGGGCTTTTGTCGAGAAGAGCGTTGCAAATAAAGACAAAATCATGGGATTCGGTCACCGAGTTTACAAGGTGAAAGATCCGAGAGCAACTATTCTTCAGAGGTTAGCGGAACAGTTGTTTGAGAACTTCGGTCACGACGATTATTACGACATTGCTATCAAGTTGGAAGAAGTGGTTGAGGAGAACTTGGGTCACAAAGGAATTTATGCAAATGTAGATTTCTATTCTGGTCTGGTTTACCGAAAAATGGGAATTCCCATCGACTTGTTTACGCCGGTTTTTGCGATCGCCCGCGTTGCTGGCTGGTTGGCCCACTGGAAGGAACAACTAGAGGCAAACCGCATTTACCGCCCGACTCAAATATATACGGGGACTCACGGTGCTCCTTATATTGCGATCGAGGACAGGCACCGATCCTAAAGCAAAATTATCAACCCAGATATGTAAATGGCTAGAGGAATTGTTTTGCAAAGTGAAGTTTTGAATTAAACATTGCTTTCGCGTTGCGAGTCAGGAAGCAATCTCTGTCTGCCAAAAGCTGCCGTGCTGGGTTGCACCCCTCTTGTATATTGTGCTGTTTGTTGGCGACAATAGTAAGAAGTGACGATTTTCAGGAACTCCGGTCCTCAGGCTTGCGGGTCTGAGGCTTTTTATTGCAATATCAAAGTTGCAGCCGATCTAGGGGCGGGTCGATCAAAATAGGTAAAAAAGCGCGAAAGAGCAAGTAAACCCGCCCCAGCCACGCTCTGATTTACGAATAGCTTTCGATAGAGTGCGATCGCACGCATCGTTTATTACCCTCAGTATTCTACAGCAATGCCTTTTTCTATTTTTGACTCTATACATTCTCATCTTCAGCCCCAGGCAACTGCGACAAATATTCATCGAGCGCATCCTCTAATTCACCTCTAGAATAAGTGTATGTCAGGGACAGTAGCCCAGTTGCGATCGCAAGGATTTGCTCTCTGTCCACTCTTTTATTGAGTTGAGCGCGGCTTAACTTTCCTTCCAATACTTCCCTGCTAGCCTCACGAATTGCGGCTTCTAGTTCATCTTCTAGAAAAGGCTCCCACTCCGAAGCGTTGATGTAGTAAAATGTTTTATTATCTTTAAGATTGAGCTTTTTAATACCTCGGACAGAATTAGCAATAGAAGCGACCCAAGAATTTGTTAAACGGTGTTCTACTTAATTTTTAATGAGGTGGATTAGTAGAATCAGTAAACAAGACCAGATATTCCGTAAAGTTGCTTGTTTGCTCATACCCTCTAATTCATCGACAATCGCTAGAGCATCTTCATTTCTGCCTTCTAAAATACAATTTTTGAGGTCTATTAATTCCTGTACCATCGCTTTTTGCCTCAAAATTTCTAGGAATTAGTAAGGTGCGCAATGCGCACCCTACTAGCCTCTATTCTTCTGTCTCTTAGAGAGGGACAAAAGTTTGTATAGACGCGGTTTCAACCGCCAAGTCTACACGGATTGAGTTACATGATGGCGGCTGGTCAATTTATCCAATAGATTCACCAACAAACTTAGGAACAATCCCACATCGGTAACAACTCCAGTAGATTCGATCGAACCCCGATCGCTCAATTTCGTCACCACCGCCGGATTAATGTCCACACAGACCATCTTCACACCCGCCGGCGTCATATTTCCCACACCAATTGAGTGCAGCATAGACGACAGCATTAACACCATATCTGCACCCCGTAACAGCTCAGTATATTCTTCTTGAGCCTTAACTAAATCCATTTGCGTGTCGGGAAGTGGCCCGTCATCGCGGATCGAACCTGCAAGAGAAAAGGGTATATTATGCTTCACGCACTCGTACATCACACCGTTAGTAACTAGGCCTGCTTCAACAGCTTTTGCAATACTCCCGTAACGCCGCACAGTGTTAATTATTTTCAAGTGATGGCGGTGTCCGCCACGCACAGCTACGCCGCGTTTCATGTCAACTCCTAAAGAAGTTCCCATGCTTGATTGTTCCATGTCGTGAACTGCGATCGCATTTCCGCCCAACAACGCTTGTACGTAACCTTCACGAATTAAGTGCGCTAAATGTTCGCCACCGCCGGTGTGGATGACCACAGGCCCCGCCGTAACTACAACTTTGCCACCGCGATCGCGAATTTGGCGCAATTCCCACGCTACTTGTTCTACCACCAATTCTACCCGGCGCTCGCTAGAAACGCTGCCCGACATAAAGCTGAATTCTTGAGAATTGCGCTGTTCCCGCGATTCTGTTTTGCGGATGGTGCGGATGCCGACCACATCAACAACTACTTTTTCTCCTACTTTTAAATCGCGCAATAATTTGCATTTAGCCACTGGGCCTTCTGCCGTTTCTGTAATAGCTACTGCTCCATCCATCCGCTGATTTTGTACCTTCACCCACTGGTTATTTACCCGCACTTCCGTGGGATAAATCGTACTCACATAAAAGTCGTCCGGGCCTACACCATCTTGCACTACCGGTTCTAAAATAGCGTCGCAAATCTCTTGGGGCGGGGGCACTGCACCCAAGTCAATCAGCAGTCCCATGATTTCTTCCATCACATCGTGGGAAGGAGCCGAAACTTTAACATCCGCAGATGATGTGCTTTGCCGCTGCTCTCCTAAATTGAAATTGAGCACTTGGAAACTGCCGCCGTTTTCGATAATTAAGTCTAAAGCACGACTGATTAAACCGGCATCAAGCAGGTGGCCTTCCATGCGAATTGTGCGGCTTTCTATCATCACGTTTGCCGATCGATCTTCTTGCACCGGTTCCGTTACCCGCAGGGTCAAACACTTAGCAGCACCGCCAGCTTTCAGAAATTCGCTCAGCGGCGTTTCAATTACCTGAAAACCGGCCTTAGTGATGCGCGTTTTCAAGGCTTCGCTAACCTTGTTCATTACCACAATTTTGTCAATATTGACGGCATTGCAGGCAAAATTTGCGGCATCGGCTTCTTCAATGGCAATGCGTTTTTCCGGCGCAACTCGCATTTCAATTAAGCGGTTGGAGTACGAGTCAAATGCGGCTGGATAGTAGAGCAAATAGCCCCCTGTCAGGGGACAAAAACAGGTATCTAGGTGATAGAAACGTTCGTCAACTAAACGCAGCGAAAGCACTTCTATATTGAGCCATTTTGCTAGTAACGGGTGCGAGTCGAGTTCGGAACGGAAGCCGTATCCGGCCCACAACCAGCGTCCTTCGCGATCGAGCAAAGCATCGCCAGCGCCCTCAAACGGCAAGTCTTTCGGGAGTTCGTGCACGGTGAAACCTTTGCTTTCAAACCATGCTTTGAAATAGGGTTCTTCGCCTTGGCGTTCTTTGTGATAGAAACGGCTGAGGACGAAGGTATTGCCTAACAGCAAGCCTGCGTTGGCGGTGAAAACCATATCCGGCCAGCCTTTTTCGGGCGGTACGAGGTCTACCACCGCGTTGTCTTTGAGGACGTGGTAGAGTTTTTCCCACTGTTCGACGGCGCGATCGCGCGATGATTTGTGGACATTTCCCTCCATCCAAGGGTTAATTACGTAATCCACATCGTAGTGGTCGGGAGCGCACATGAGGAAGCGAATTGAGTCAGTCATAATTCAGTAAAAATGTGGTAGACGCTACAGCAGACGTATGTTGACAGAGTTTGTATAAGAGCAACTGTAATATTCACTACTAATTTTAGCAGCGGAACGTCTGGGGTTCAAAAGGGTAACTTTTTATTATATCACGGTTAGGATTAAATGACACTAAATGACCGACCGTTCACAGGAAATACTAGATAAAATGTCAGGTTATGACGCACCATACAATAGGTTCTGATAGACGATTAATATAATCTTTGTTGAATTGCCCCCAATCTGACGGTAGGGGCGCGTTTACGCTCGTCTCTGGCTATATTATAGATGGTTGGTGAACCGGCCCCTACAAGAATTATGGTTAATTTACCGCACATGATTTAACAGCTTATCCTAACTTTTAACTTTTAACTTTTGCGAAATCGGCAGTTCGATCGCAAATTCTGTTCCCCGGCCAACTTCTGAATGACACTCCAACTTACCGCCGTGGGTATCTTTAACAATTTGGTAACTAATCGACAACCCCAAACCAGTGCCCCTTCCCACAGGTTTTGTAGTAAAAAACGGGTCAAACATCCTTGACTGAACTTCGGGACGGATACCGGGCCCGCTGTCAGAAATCCGCACACACACTTGATTTTCTTTGCTGACTTCCGTAACAATGCGAATTTGGTTAACTTTGCAAGTACAGTTTGCTGATGACTCTTCCACAGCGTCGATCGCATTCGACAGTAAATTCATAAATACCTGGTTTAATTGAGCCGGATAACACTCGACTTTTGGCAGTTCGCCGTAATTTTTAATAACTTGAATTTCCCCACGTTTTACCTGTGACTGCAATCGGTGCTGCAAAATCACTAAAGTGCTCTCTATCCCTTCATGAATGTCTATTACTTTGCGTTCTGTTTCGTCGAGTCTTGAAAAGTTTCGCAAAGACAACACGATCTGCTTAATGCGGTTAGCACCTTCTTGCATTGAAGCCAGGATTTTCGGAAAATCCTCAGCGATAAAATCTACTTCGATTTCTGCCAATCTTTCGTCAATTTCGGCAACTGGTTTGGGATAGTGTTGCTGGTAGAGAGCAATTAATTTTACCAAATCGCGAGCGTACTGTGCGGCGGGAATAATATTGCCGTAGATGAAGTTGACGGGGTTATTAATTTCGTGGGCTACTCCCGCTACCATTTGCCCGATAGTTGACATTTTTTCGGCTTGAATGAGCTGGGATTGAGCATTTTTTAAGTCTTCCAGAGTTTGTTCTAGCTGTTGCGCTTTTTCTCGTTCTCGCTGTTCGCTAATTTGCAAAGCTGCTTCGGCTTGTTTGCGATCGCTAATATCCATGACTGTTCCCAACAGTTTGATTACTTCTGCGGTTTCGTTAAAAACAGCTTCTCCCCTTCCTTCCACGTATAGGATTTGCCCGCTGGGATGCAAAAATCTGAACTCTTTTTTGTAGGAAATTCCTTGTGATATAGTGAGGTTGACAGTTTGTTGGAACAAGTCTCTGTCGTCGGGATGACACATCTTTAAAAGTTGGGCAGATGTTGGTTCAGTTCCGGTTGAGTCAAGACCAAAAATGCGGAATACTTCTTCGGACCAAGTAATTTTATTGGTGAATAAATCAAATTCCCAACTGCCGATATGGGCAATTTTCTGGGCTGCTGCTAGACTAGCTTCGCTCTGTTGAAGTTTAAGTCGCTGTTGTTTATCTTGTTCGAGAAGATTGGCTTGAGCTCTCGCAATTCCCATTTGTGCCGCCACAGTTTTCAATAATCCGATCTCATCTTGCGTCCAGTGGCGGGGGCGATCGTACTGGTGCAAGCATATCATTCCGTTGGCTTTTCCCTGATAGGAAGTGCGGATAGATATCATCGACTTCAAACCTATTTGACTGCACAAGTCTCTGACGTTTTCTAGCAGCGGTTCGGCAAAAACATCATCAGAAACTACAGCTTGATCTTGGGACAATAAAAACTGAGTGTGACGATTGCCCTTTACGGGTATTTCTACATCTAAAAGCGATTTAGACGCGGTTTTTCTGTACTCAGCCACATTAGAAATGCGGGGATTTGGGTGTTGTGTGTAGGTGTGAATCAAGCAGCAATCGGCATTAAAAATTCGACCTATTTGGGCCGCGGCTGTTTGAAAAACTTGATCCTGCTTTAAGCTGTAGCGAATTTCCAGAGTAATTGTTTCTAGCAGAAATCTTTGCTTGATTTGCCGTTCCAAAGCAGCTAAAGCTGTTTTAAGTTCGAGTTCAGCTTGTTTACGATCGCTAATTTCAGTAGCAGTTCCCAGAATTTTCCAAGGTTTGTCGTCCGCTGTTCTGGCAAACACGGTATCCCGACTCAAAAACCAGCTATATTCACCGTTTTTGTGCTGAATTCGGTACTCAAACTCAAAGCTTTCACCGTCTTTTGCTGTCTCAATCCTGCTCATGTGTTCTGAGAATCGCGGCAAATCGTCAGCGTGTATTAAGTTATGAATAAATGCTCCTGCCATCTGTTGTATTTCTTCAAGGCTGTAGCCAATATCGCTATAGATTTCGCGGTTAATATACAGAGTTCGCTGCTCTATCAAATCGTAAACGTACAAAAGATTAGGATTCGTTTGAATTACTGCCGACAGCCAGCGTTGGCTGTCTCGGAGTTCTGCTTCGATCCGCTTGCGTTCTTCTATTTCTGCTTGCAGTCGCACATTTTGTGCTAAAATTTGCTTATAAAGCCGGCTCAGAAGCAGTTGATTTTCGACGCGGCTCACCACTTCTTCTGTTTGAAACGGTTTAGTAATGTAGTCTACCGCCCCCAGCGAAAAAGCTTTGACTTTATCAAAAACTTCATTTAAAGAGCTGATAAAAATCACAGGAATATCTTTGGTTTCCGGACAAGCTTTTAGCTGTTCGCAGACTTGATAGCCATCCATACCAGGCATCATGATGTCCAGCAAAATCAAATCCGGTGGACTCGACAGAGCAAAGTTGAGAGCCAATTTGCCATCCCGTGTCGGCCTGACTTTATATCCCCGCTTAGACAAAAGCTGGGATAAAAGCCGTAAGCTTTCTGGGTGGTCGTCCACCATTAAAATATTTTCTTGTAAGGCAGTGTTTTGAAGTGTAAGTGTTTCTAGTCTTGGATTTTTACCGTCAGTTGTATTCACAGCAGACCCTCGAACTATTCAAATTTTATATGTGGGAATATTTTTAAAGCCATTAACCGCTTGTACCTCAAACTCTCATGGAAATTAGCACAACTATCGGCTATATATAGCGTACTCCTAAATCATTTATCATTATATCAAAAATAAGCGTCGTTTGAAAATGTTGGCGGATAAATTTATAGCAGCCAATTGAGAAAAAAGCAGAGCTTCCTTAAATCACAGGCTAAGCAAGCAACTTTGATTAAACGTAAAACTTTTACAGTGTCTATAACCCGGTTTAGCCTGCATTTACTGGGTGGCTCGGTGTTAGGTTTTTTCAGTAGATATACTTACTAGAAACGGCAACTAAACCAGCCCTGACTATTCGTGTCAACTTAAGACTAAAATCCTTTGTCTGTCTTGTTTGTATCCAAGTCTTGAACCCCCTAAATTGCCCTTCTTAAGCACGGCTAGGGGGATTTAGGCATAATTGTAAAACAGTATACCGTTACTACATTGGAGCTTAAGTTGACACCAATGCGCTCTGAAAAATTCTTAGAATATCTTATATTTTATTTGCACCTCGGCCTGATTTATGGTATCTTTGTCTCGGTCTGCAATTTCCCGCTTGCGGCGTACACGGCTTTAACGTTATACCAATTCAGAAAAATCCGAGCAATTTCTAAAGCTAACTGCGGCTTGCCTTGGTCAATCAACCACTGCAAAAAAGGAGTCATCGTCCGCTCGTTCAGCATCCCGCCCAATGATAAAACTCCCCACAGTATTTGGTGCAAAAAAGTCATTTGAATCATCATTCGTACTTCCCAACTTGGGTGTTTTTGATAAAACAAAACTCCCATTCTTCCCCGCTGAATTTCTCTGTCAATCATGCCAGGAATTTGCTCTAAACTAAAAGGTGGATGCCAGTGATAGCCGACAGCAGCCGGACATTTAATCAGTTTCAAACCTAAAGTTTTTAACCTGACGCCCAATTCTAAATCTTCCCATCCGTACAGTTGAAACCGAGTGTCAAACAGTCCTGCAGCCAGCAGCCAGTGGCGGGCTATCGCCACATTTCCCGTAGCAAAATAAGCCGCCGAAAAATCCGTTATTTTGTAAGGTTCGGAAGTAGGATTGTCGAAATTGCAAGTATTAATCACGCTACCGTAAGTAAAAACCGCATCAGTATCTTTGTAACCCTGTAGCAAAGCATCTGCGTGTGCTTGCAAAAAATGCTCCGTAACGACCAAATCGCTGTCAATAAAAATAATCGTCTCGCCCTTAGCATTTTCAACGCCCAAATTCCTGGCAGCGGCGGGGCCTTGGTGACATTGGGCGATCGATCGCACATGAGGCAACAAGTCGGCATTTGCCGCCAACCACTCCAGGGTTCCGTCCGTCGAGCCGTCGTCCACGACAATTACTTCATACTCTCTGACAATCTCACCGAACTCCTGATTTTCCAAAGCCAGTAGACATTTTGCCAAAATCGGTTTACGATTGTACGTCGGAATTACAACACTAAAAAACACGCTTTTTCCCCATCGCCGCAGTTACCGTATCCCACGGTAACAGATTTTCCGCAGCAACTCCCCCGCAAAATAGCAAAGTTTAGCAAAAAAAGAATATATAAATCTGTACTATTTCTGACAAGAATCGATCTCAATTAGGTGCATAATGAAAAGTCGGTTAAATCCGATATCTTGCACCATTCTCAGAAACAGGCTTTCGGGCCTGTTCCACACAAATTAAATTTTCTTGTGGGTTGGGCATCTTGCCCGCCCCGGAGCGGGATTATAGTAAATGGTGCAAGATGTCAGTTAAATTCAGGATGTAAATAGCAATGAGTCGCGCTAAAAAAGTTGTGCTAGCATATTCTGGCGGAGTCGATACCTCCGTCTGCATTCCTTACCTCAAAAACGAGTGGGGTGTGGAAGAGGTAATTACTCTGGCCGCGGATTTAGGACAGGGAGACGAATTAGAACCAATCCGCAAAAAAGCTTTGGCATCCGGTGCTTCGGAATCGCTGGTAATCGATGCTACCGAGGAATTTGTCAAAAACTATGCGTTTCCAGCAATTCAAGCTAACGCACTTTACGAAAATCGCTATCCCCTTTCTACGGCGCTGGCTCGCCCGCTAATTGCTAAATTGTTAGTAGAAGCTGCGGAAAAATACGGTGCAGATGCGATCGCCCACGGGTGTACGGGTAAGGGAAACGACCAAGTGCGGTTCGATGTGTCGATCGGCGCGCTCAACCCCAAGATTAAAATCTTAGCACCGGCGCGGGAGTGGAAAATGAGCCGCGAGGAAACGATCGCATACGGCGAGAGATGCGGCATTCCGTCGCCGGTGAAAAAATCTTCGCCTTACAGTATCGATCGCAACTTATTGGGAATGGCAATTGAAGCCGGAATCCTCGAAGATCCTTGGGCGGAACCGCCGGAAGAAGTCTATTTGATGACAAAGGCGATCGAGCAAACTCCCGACACACCGGAATACCTAGAAATCGGTTTCGAGTGCGGAAATCCTGTCAGTTTGAACGGCAAAGATTTATCACCAGTTGCCTTAATTTCCCAACTCAACGAAATAGTTGGAAATCACGGAGTCGGGCGCATCGACATGATTGAAAACCGCCTAGTCGGGATTAAATCGCGGGAAATTTACGAAACACCAGCGATTTTAGTGTTAATGCACGCGCACCGAGACTTAGAAAGTTTGACGCTAACAGCAGATGTAACGCGATACAAGCGGGGCATCGAAGAAACCTACAGCCAAATGATTTACAACGGCCTTTGGTACAATCCTTTAAAAACTGCGTTAGACGCATTCATTCAGGACACGCAAAAGCGAGTAACTGGAACTGTGCGGCTCAAACTGTTCAAAGGAAATGCCACAATTGTCGGCCGCAAATCCGAAAACTCGCTGTACAGTTTCGACTTAGCAACTTACGGTGCGGAGGACGAATTCGACCACAAAGCCGCCGAAGGGTTTGTCTACGTTTGGGGACTGCCAACCCGCATTTGGTCGGAGAAAAATCGGGGTTAGTGTTAATTACAATCGGATTAGAAACCCGATGTTAACCTGCCGAAGGTCATTCGGGGCTACACAAACAAAGTCCGCCTTCGCGGACTAAGAGTAGGGTGGGCATTGCCCACCTTATTTGTTAAAGTATAGAGCAAATAATTTAAAAATCCTAATGAGTTTTGTATAATAGAAGTAATCGGCATCTACAATCCTAAAAAACTCAATAGAAAGCCAATGATTGCAAATCAAAGCCAAAATTATATCTCACCGGAAGAGTATCTGAAATTAGAAGAACTCAGCCAGATTAAACATGAGTATATTCAGGGCGAAACCTACGCAATGGCGGGTGCTACTGAATCTCATGTGACAATATGTGTCAACTTAGTCAAAACACTTACCGATCATGTCCGGGGCAATGGCTGTAAGCTCTACACTGGAGACATGAAAGCCCGAATTGATACAGCAAATATCTACTACTATCCTGACGTGATGGTAAGCTGCGACGAGCGAGACAGAGCTTTTAAATCTTTTAAAAAATACCCTTGTTTAATTATCGAGGTTTTGTCTGATGGAACTGAAGGATTCGATCGCGGAGATAAGTTTGCTGATTACCAGAATTTAGAAACGCTTCAAGAGTATGTGTTAATTAGTCAAAAGCGGCAGCGAGTAGAGTGTTTTCGTCGCAATGCAGAAGGATTGTGGGTTTTGTATTCCTATACTGAAGGAAGCGAAATTCACTTGGCTAGCGTGGACTTTCGCGCTAGCATGGATGCTATTTATGAGGATGTTACATTTACCAACGAAGATATTGTGGTGGATTAACCACGCTATAATAAGTATAAAAATCAACCCCTGCAAATATACCAAAATACCTGACAATTACAGAAGCGCCACAACAACTGCCAAAGTAGCGCGATGACTTAGCAGCAGAGCCAGCTATCATCACTAAGGATGGGAAACCGGCAATCATTGCGCTCAGTTTTAAACAATTTGAATCTCTGTTAGAAACCATAGAAATTCTATCCGATCGCGAATTTATGACGCATTTGCGATCGGGCATTCAACAAGCCCAGAGGGGAGAAACAATAGACTTACAACAGTTAAAAGCAGATTTAAAACTTTCCTACGCCTGACTCAATATTTCCAAAAACTCCTGCACCACTAGATCCGGTTGTTCGCTGCATCGGGTAGGATCGTAATGCTTGACAAGACAGATGCCAGAATCTATGAAAACCCTGCACGCTTCATCTTCAGTTGCGTTTTGATCCGATGATTCGCTGTCAATTTTCAGCATCCCTAATTTACCTTGATGAAATATCAGAAAGTCCGCTTCTAAATTTTGTCTCCCTTCCGGTGTTGCGAGTCGGAGTTGGGAGTTGGGGATGAAGAGAGTGGAAGTGCGATCGAGTATTTCGGCAATTTTCACTTGTGCGTCAGAGTGAAGGCGAAAACCGTTCCAGTTAATTTCGTCTTCAGAGTCAGGTTGAATTTCCTGGTTTTGTTCATCTTCAATATCTGTCAATTCTTCAGATGATGCTGTCTTGTCATTAGGTGCGATCGATCCTTGGTAATCAGCTTGAGACAAATCTGTTTCAATGAAGTTAGCAACTACTCTAGCTCCATTTAAGTTAGCGCCACTGAGATTTGCACCGCTGAGGTTGACTTCGATCGTCAGATTTCGCTGTAAATTCACTTGACTCCGCCGTAAGTATCGCTTTAAGACTGATTTGAGATTATTTTGTTTGACTTTTTCCCCTAATACCTGTGATAGTAATTTCCATAATTCATAACCCGTAGCTTTGATATAATCGTATTGATATCCTGTAGTTTTAGCTATTTCTCCGTAAGACCTTCCTTCCCAAGATTGACGAAACACTAGCTCTTGAACTTTGTTGAGGCGATCGTAATTGAGGGCTGTTTCTGCGATCTCTATGGCTTCGTCAACTGTCATGTGTCAAAGTCTCCTGACAGATATAATTTCTCCCTAATACCAGATTTTAGCATAACCGTCCAACCACTTGGTCTCTAGACTTTGTTATTACTTTTATACTACTTTTTAACTACTTCTGTGTTACTTATTTGATTTTTAAGACAGATGTAGATTTGATAATATGGAATGTAATCAACAGAAACAGTATTGATTGAGTCTCATAAAGACCCCAACCTCGGTAAAATTTTGCCGCTCATTAATTGAGTAACAGGAAGCTCCATGTTAAGTAAAAATTTGCTAACATTCAGTTTAATTACCTTGTCTTACATTGGTAGTGTAGGAGTATTGTCTACTTTAACTACGGGGTGTGACTTAATTAAACAAGATAAGTCACTTTCTACAAAAAAAGCCGAAAAAATAGTTAATAAATGGAAAGCTTCCAGAAGTGGAACAATTGAGATAGCAGGAGTTCGGGAAAATCCAGATAATACTGCTGTAGCTACCTTACAGGTATCAAATTTAATTGTCAAAACAGACATGCTTGGTACAATAAGCGAGCAAAACTTTTCGGGGCCGGGGGAAGCGACATTCTCGCGCTATACCGATGGAAGTTGGGCGTTAACAGGATTGGTTTTTGGCAATAATCTATTCGATAGCTTCTTCGTTAAGGATCTGAATATAAAAGATGATTAGGTGAAAATCGGCAAAAAGTAACGGTACTAGCCTGATGTCGTTCTCAACAACATCAGGCTAGTTATTGAAAAGCAATGTGGCTGAACAACAATTCTTAGTATAAGAGGAAATTATTAATGTCACCTGGTGGTAGCGGTGGTAGTGGAAACGGTGGAAGTGGTAGCAGTGGAACTGGTAGCGGTGGTAGTGGCAGCAGTGGAACTGGTAGCACTAGTGGCGGTAGTGGAGGCCCTAGCGGACCGACAAGAAGAATAGGGATTGCTATAGTTTTGGGAGGTATTGCAGGCGGTTTAGTTGCGGCCGCAAATGTAGCGAATATAGGAACTTGGCTGGTTGGAGATAGTGTTCTATGTAAATTTGGTATTTTGAAATGTTCAAATTCACCAGGACCTACACCTGTCGCTTCAACTCCACCAAGCACAGTTAGCTCTTCCCCTTCACCTGAGCCTATTAAACAAGATCCTATTCCTTCTTCATCACCGACATCCACTCCTTCTCCTACATCGGAGACTCCAGCGCCAGTTTCGCCATCCCCAACGAAAACACCTGATATTGACCAAAAACCTGTCGTAGAACCACGAAAATCCAGCGATCCCAATATTGGTATTTTAAAAGAAAGTCGCATTTTTAGCGATCGCCTCACCTCCAAAGACCAGGAAAAATCTTACTTTTTCACCATAGATAAGCCAAGCAATGTCAGTCTTTACTTAGATAGAGTAACTAACCAAATTGGAATGTGGCTCTATGTTGACACCAATGGTAATAAAGTCATAGATTCTGGAGAACAGATAGATAGTACCTCAGCTTATAGCACTTCTACCGGAACAATTAGTAGAACTTTAGGGCCAGACAGCTATATTGCTACTGTTCAATTTAAGGGGGGCAATAGTGACTATAACCTTCAACTTGTTAACAATACAAATGATGCAATTAATCTTAAATCTTTGCAAGAGCGTAAGACTTTTAGTCACACTGGTTCTTTAAATCGCCCAAATCGCCAAAAATATTACTTATTTAGTCTGCAGAGTACCAGTAATGTCAACGTTGTCTTAGATCAAGTAACTAACCAAGTTGGAATGTGGCTCTATGTTGATACAAATGGTAATGGGGTTATAGATTATGGAGAACAAATAGATAGCGTTTCTGCTTATAGCACTTCTGCCGGAACAATTAAAAGAAGTTTAGGTGCGGATGACTATATTCTTCAGGTTCAAGAAAAAGGAGGGAACACAAACTATACTGTGACTCTGACTTCTCAATAGTTAATTAATAGTAGCGTAGCTTTCTATCTGTAGATACTCAACTCAAATCAATCCTTATGACTCCCCCTCAAAATAACTCTAATCTTGCGCCTTGGAAATGGGCTTTAATTGGTGCTAGCTCGACTTTAGTGTTAGCCTTAGCCGGCTTTGGATTATATAATTTACTGAACCCTAAAACTTCTTCAATTTCAACTTCAACTTCAACTTCAACTTCTGTAGCTACTGCAACTCCTGATAATTCTGTTGCTAAAAAATTGATAGGTCAATGGCAAGGGCAAGTTTCAGGTCAGTCTGTAACATTAATCTTTACGCAGGAAGGGAAGTTATTTATTTTGGATACGCCTACTTCAGCTACCGAAATGGAGTATCAGACTAACGTAAATCCTCAACAAAAAGACCTGGATATATTAGTAGGAGGTAAAATTACCGCGAGGACAATTTTTGATTTAATGGCAGATGATCACTTGCGTTTAGAATTAGATAATCTTGGAGAATCTCGACCCACATCTTTTAGTTCCAATGCAAGGATTTTTCAAAAAATATCTGAGCAAACGACACTGCCCGCTAATGTTCAAGTAGTTAATCTCCAAAATCAACAAAACAAGGCGAGACAGGCAGAAGCAAAACAGTATGTTGGTTCAATGAACAGAGGACAACAAGCTTTTTACGCTGAAAATGCCAGTTTCTCGCCTAGCATAGAAAAATTGCAATTAGGTATAAAGTCAGAAACAGAAAATTACTCGTATAGCATTGTTTTAAGCAACGATAAGCGTTTTGTTCAATCAATTGGTTTAGCTAAGAGAGATGGATTGAAAAACTATACTGGTCTAGTTTATTTAACTAAAAACTCTGATGGCGAATATACATCTACACAAAGTAGACTATGCGAAAGCAATCAACCATCAAAAGAGCTTCCTGGAAAACCAACAGCTACTAACTTTCCCGACATACAATGTCCTTCAGATTTTTCAGAAGTGCTGCGGTGAAACTTTCCCCAAAATCAATAGCATATCCGCAATCGACTGAGTATCAAATAATGTCATAGCGCACTTCCTCTCCTCTCATTTGTTCACAGCACTATTTGACGGATGGGTCAACAGGTTTTGAAGTGCGATCTCTCAACTCTTAACTACCTCCAAACCCGTATCTTTAGCTACTTGTTGCGCCACAATTTCCTCCAAAGTAGCGACTCTCTCCCACTGAGACTCTATTGGCTCAAACTGGCAGTAGCAAAGTACGAGCTCATCCCAGTCGCAGTCTTCGCCAACAGCCGGATAGGACTGTACTTTTGCGACTAACCAGTCGCTTTGGCGGTGGTAAATTTCTCCGTCTGCGAAACGTTTAGATTCTCCCAAGCGATCCCCAATTTTAGGGAGAGTTCGGTTTCTGGAATAATCCATTTCTTCGTGCAGCAAGTAAGTACCAGAACCTATGGCATCGAGCCTTTTCTCCCATCCAGTCTGTGCACCGTCAGTGCGGTAAATCTTCAGGGTTGGCTTGCATTTTATCGAATTAATCTTGGTGGTCATACCACAGCTCCTGAAAGTTAATCTCTTCTCCTACAAACTCACAGTCTACCTTCAAAACAGGGTCGTTATTAGGAATAAATCTCTGATAATCCCAGCCGTATTTTTTAGCCATTTCGGCGCATTTATCTGGATCGGTCGCCGGTTTTGTAAATCGCTTTTTCTTGGACGGGTCAGTTTCGGACATTTTACCACCTGGGAATTGAACGCCGCAGCCTCATTATACTGCCTTCTCTTTAGATTGTCACAAATGAGTTGGAGGACTGAAATTCGCGCTACCAACTTGATGATTTTGAATACAGAAGTCCTGACTTATTAATAGGCGAGCGACAATGATTAGACTTTTTGCAAAAATAGATAATATCTGCGTTTATTTGCGTTCATCTGCGGTGAAAAACAGAAAATCTCGAACTCTTGCAAAAAGTCTAACCACCAATCTTACTTAGTCTTATCCAAACTCCGCGACTCCAACCAAATAGGAATTGCAATCCAAGCAACTGCTAACAGCAAAGCAAATACCGCAAATTGAGCCGCCCAAGCTACCAACTTCTCCAAAGACACAACTTGTCCCAAGAAGTAGGATAAACTTACCATTACAGATGCCCAACTGGCAGCACCCAGAATGTTGAACAGAGAAAATTTCCAAAAAGGCATTTCTGCAATACCCGCTAGGGGGCTAGCAAAAATTCGCAGCAGTGCAATGAAACGGCCCAAAAAAACAGCTTTAGCTGCATTTTGGCTAAACTGTTCTTTTAAGTCAAACAGTTGTTCTTCCCGAAAGCGGAAAAATTTTCCCAGATTCAGCAGCAGTGGCCAGCCGCCGTACCTGCCGATCGCATAACCGAAATTTCCGCCCACAGTCGCACCGGCGATCGCACTGCCGAGTACATACCAGTAATTCAGTTCCCCGCTGCCAGCTAAAAACCCGCCAGCAATCGTAATTGTCTCGCCTGGAAGAGGAACTCCCAAATTTTCCAGCAGAATTCCCAGAAATACTGCCCAGTAGCCGTAATCGCGCGCCAACTGCTGAATAGTCTCTAACGATAAAAACTCAAAAGACATTCGATACTGCCTTCGTAAACTTTTGCAAAGCTCAATACATTTATATATTGACTCGATTCAGCCAATAGTGCAATCTTTCCCTGTGATGAAGAACACACTAAACTCGCGATCGCTGGTTCACATAAAAATTGGCCTTTCAGGCATAATAAATTAATAGAGAATTGATGCGGTTGCGTTCCGCGCGATCGCTAGCCAGTTTCCTGCTAAATTTATCACCACGGCTATCCCCACCGATTCCCACAAGGGCGATCGCCCTTCCTCCAACCTTAGCTGAAATCCCCTGATTCTTTCAACAGAATCAGCAACTGAACTCACTTATTCATACTTTACAATCCTAGGATAACTGCTATGGAATTTTCCAACTTCAACCAACCCATCGTCCTCCAGCCTCAAAACTGCCTCGACTCCCAAGCAGGCAGCCTCCTCCAGCAACAGCTAGCAGAAATTGCGCCCGATCGCCATAAACTTTGGGTAATTGACATGGCGGACGTAGATTTCATCGACAGTTCCGGGATCTGCGCCTTAGTCGGCGGACTCAACGCCGCCCGCCACCGGGGATGTCGCTTCGTCATCTGCAACCTCTCAGCAACAGTCCGGCTAATATTTGAAATTACTCAACTCGACCAACTCTTTGAAATCTTCGACAGTTTCGACCAAGTTATCTCCGCTGAAACTCCGGCTCTAGTTGCTTGATTAAAATGATCTCCCAAGATTCAAATCTCAAATCTCAACTTTCCCATAGACTTCAAATAACCGCAGAGCAAATTTGTGTATCATAGATAGGCTTATTTGTCAAGCAATACCAATGACAGACAAATAAATCGGGTACTTGAACGCCGACAGAAGCGATCGCAGGTGCAGCCGGAAAAGGCCAAAGTCGATCGAAACAAATCCTTTCCCCTACAAACCCGAACTGCATCAAATAAGTCGCCGGCGGCGCATTTAAAAGATTTAGCAAGCGGTAAGCCAACTCGTACAACTGCTGCCGCCAAAGATCCGACAAATGCACCGGTTGAGAGTAACTCAACTCGCCAGACTGCTTGTCAGCTTCCGCACCGATCGCCTCAGCATACAGTGGGCCCTTTGGCGTCAACACCACAGGCAGCCAAAAATTGCCATCGCCGACGGGTACTTGCAACTCCTGGGACACTCGATCGCGCGCCGCCGAAACATTGCCACAAAATCGAAACACGTCCCTACCCGGAAAAACCAGATTTTCTGGCACATCCAGCGTCAAAGGACAAACGATCGCCCCACCCGGAGCGAGTACACCAGAATTGAGTTCAGAAACCCCACAGATATCGACTTCAGTTAAAGGATGAGATTGAGCGATCGCCGCCTTGAGAATTGCGGCCGGATTTTTCTCACCACCCGCCACAATCAAAACCTTAGACATTGCCAAAGCTCGGCATTTGAATGCCCCGATCGTCCTCAGCATCCACGCTCGGAAGATCCAGGCCCTTAGCCTTGCGGCTCCGCACAGCGAGACGGTAAGTTACGCTTTGCAACTCAGTGTGCAACTGGCGGTTTTCCTTTTGCAGTTGATCCAATTTTTCCTTAATTGGCTCGATCCGTTCGGCAAACTTCTGGCGGTAAACCCCAGGCAATTCCTGAACCACCTGTTCTAGCATCCGAGAGCGATCCGTCAATTCCTGCACCGACTGCCGCAGTTGGTAAACCTCAGCATCCCGCTCCGCGATTTGTTCCTGATAAAAACTCACCTGTTCTTCAACAGCTTGCAGTTGTTCCCGCATCGCCTGCATTTGAGCTTGGTGGCGATCGGAAACTTCCGGCGCCGGCACAAAACTCGAATTTCCCTTCACCAGCCTGAAAAGTTCTTGAGACAACTGCTGCACCAATTGGTCGCGCATTTGCAGCTCTTCGGTGAGACGAGATACCTCTGATTGCAGTTCTTTTGAGCTTACAAGTTTAGTTTGATTCACGATGACTCTCAGCTTTTGCTATATAGTTTGTTTCTCTTTAAAAATATCTTTCCCTTACCGCAGAGGCAAGAGGCACTTTAAAAGTTTGGAACCCGTGAGGCTAGATCGATCGCTCGATCGGCTAGAGGTCAAGGGTCAAGCCCAGTTTAACTCACATCAGGCACCCACGTCATCACTTTAGTTTCTTGCCGCAGACCCACCTAAAATCCTAGATTTTTTGTCAATAAACCAGGTTTCTGAGCTTTTTTTTGAGAATAGTGCCAGATATCACGTCTAACCGATCGCAGCAGAAAGCACTTTGCCAGCTTCGTCCAAGGTGCTGCCAAAACAGATAATTCCGTCCTCGTGACCGGCCATCGCCAGAATTTTGCGCTCTGCCAAATTCTCCTCCTCAAAAAGTCTAGACATTTCTAACGCCATCTGGGGAGTGCCGTAAGGTATTTCTTTTCTAGTAGTAGGAATCTTAAACAGCAGTTGCTGCCATAGTTGAGGGTTGTGGACGTGAATTATCCCGCCCACATCGTCTCTCAGAAGGTACAGGGCCCCGTGAGTCAGAGACTCCGACGAAGCTGGTACGGGGCCCCGGCAGCCGAGGAAATTTTGTTCTAAGTTAAATTCGGTAACAGTACAGTATGATTCTGGCCCCAGAGTCCTCAAGTGTGCAGTCTGGGTTCCCGAAATCACGAATTGGCAAGAATTGCCGAGCCTGACGCTGACATTCCCAAACCCTATGCCATTTTCGTAGACCCCAATTAATCCCCAAGAGTGGAGCCGATCGCGCCAGTCCATCAAATCTGCTATGTTCCCGGCAGCTACAGGGTCTGCCTCTTCCCAGTCACAGCGGTACTTAACGACTCCTTCATCCATCCATTTTCCTGCCAGAGCAAGCACGACAGACACGACCCAAGCTGAGACTTAATCGAAGTTTTCAAACTGCTTTTTTTTTGCCTGCTGCCTGATGTCTCGCTGCACGAGCGCCTTAACAGGTCTACATTCCAGTGTCGCCGTAATTAGCAACCGACATTAGCAAAAAGTAAGCTACGAAAAAAGAACAAATTATTCCAAAAATCATTGTCTTGCCTCTAGGTGATTGCAAAAGTTCAAAATGAAAACGTAGGATTTCTGTAGGGGAGTTTGATTTCAGGCTCTTGCCCCATGAAGTTTCTGATGTGAAACTACATAACTTCCCTCAACAAGGAATGGATCTAGACTAAAGCATTTATACGGAGGTGAGACACCTCCTAAGAGATATTTAACCACAAATTAACGCTCGATCCGCTAACGCAGGTAAAAAACAACCGTAAATTTACTGATTCTTTATAATTAGACATATATTTAAGCGAGAGCAACACAAAAATAAAATATTTTTTAGACAGTCTTGATTTTTTAGACAGTCTTGGACGCAACTGGCAGAATCTTCGGGCGATCTAGGGTCGTCAACACCTTTGTCGATCGAGCAATTTTGAACCCTGATGCACCCTACAAGCTCAGAAACTATGTTGACGATCGTAATATCATCTCCGGTAAAATCACCGCAATTAAGCTCGCGTCGGCGGGTTCACCAAAATCTCTAGACAAGTTACAGAGCCAGTAAACCCGCGCAGACCGAGACCGGGATGCTCGATCGACCGGACTCGATCTAAGTCTTATTACCAAAAAGGCAAGCCGATCGAGCAGTGATGGCCCGATCGGCTAAAGTCTTCTGTGAAACGCGATCGCCCGCAGCCCTTTAAATGTGGAAGTGATACAAGATGCTGCCGTCGTCTTTAATTTCGCAATTGGCATTAAAGACTTCAGCTTGTTGGTTCAAAAAACGCTGAGCGACATCCGGCGACAGCCGCGTCTCCATCGCAAAACGCACCAGAGTGATTTCGCCGCGACCTTCTTTGATCAGTCGGTACAAAGCACTTTGGAGCCTTTCGCTCTCTTCTCGCTGAAAAGCTGCTTTGTACCTCCAATCCGCCACCGAAGGAATCAAACCCCGGCTGACCAAAATCGCCAACAGCAAGCCAATTCCCAAAATCAGAGGCACAGTCGGATCGCTCGTGGGCGTCGCCACAATTTGCGGCACTGTAGCGGCGGCGAAACTGCTGACCATTTCTTTTTCCGACGCTTGCGTATCCGCCATTGCAAGCTGAGTTTTGTTGTAAAAGTCTTGCTGCAGCTTCATTTGCTGTAACAGGCGAGCGCGCTCTCTTTCGTATTGGTCGAGTTTTTGCTGAGCTTGTTTCAGGTCTTGAGTGACTTGTGCCAAGCGTTGGTTGAGCGACTGATTGACTGATTGCCACCGATATCTGTTAATCAGGCGGCTTTTTTCAACCATGCCCTTCATCAACATCTCCACCGTTTGGATTGCTTGCTCTCGATCGAGCGAGCGATAGCCAACAACAATCTCTAGGGGTTGGTCCGGCTTAGAAATCTTGACACTAGCATTCTGTCGAACTTGCTGGGGCGACAGCTTAACTGCATCTGCCACTGCTTTGACAACATTATCTGCCAGCAGGACCTCGGGGGTCAGTTGCTCTCCCTGCTTGAGAATTGTCGTGCCCGTGCTCGAAAATTTGACTGGCGGATTATTAGAAGTGAGAGTGCCTTGAGCCATGAATCCGGGGAGCGGGGCGAGGCGGTAGGCCAGGGCGCCTGAAATACCCATAATTACAGCAAAACTGCCTAAGGCAATCCATCTGTATTGAGTTGCTGAAGATCTAAAACGTAAATTTCCCATTTTGATAGTCAAGTCATAACATTCGCTTGCCGCAGCTACTGCCAAACCTAAGAGCGAGCGTTTCTTTCTTGTTAGTCAAATTGACTGCTGAAAAATTTCTCAGCTTGTAGCGAAAAGCTATTAGCTTTTCAGAGTTGTCAATATTCATGATCCGAAAAAACCGATCGCGCTTTTATTTGATCAGAGCTATAACTTCAGTTTTTGTCCTTAATAATTAATCTGTAACAAGGCTTCTGGAAGTCTACTGGCATCAGACTAGCACTCAGGCGTGCGATCTCCTCGCCTCGCCGTGTTTGTTGACATTCAAAACTGTCACCTTTTCACCCTTGGCAATCCTCCAATTATCTTACGTCTTGGCGTCTTGCGGACGCGGTTCAACAATAAAAAAAACCTTAAATACTTTGCCTAAAAACTTAACAAGCAAGAATTATACCATGCAGTTAAGAGTTTGCTGCAAATTAAAAAAAATTGTGGATCTGGTTTCGCGGCCAGAGCCACATATTCACATAACAATTATGGTTCGATCGGTTGATGGTTCGATCGAGCCCCGGAGGCGAATGTTCAGAAGCCGATCGGCAAAATAAGACCCTCGCGGGCCATGACAGCCTTCGGAAAAGCGATTTGCACGTCTTCGGCGATGCGATCGAGAAAATCGTCTGTGTGAGCAGGATCGTGGTGAAAAATTACCACTCGTTTCACCCGGGCTTCCTTAGCCATTCTCACCGCTTCCTGCCAAGTCGAGTGTCCCCAACCCACCTTCGGAGACTTGGGGTTGTGATATTCCTCGTCTGTGTACATCGCATCGTAAATCAGCACATCAGCGTCGAGGGCTAAATTGTAGACATTCTCATCTAGCCGATCGGGAAAATGCTCAGTATCCGAACAGTAAACAACTGATCGTCCCTGCCAAGTCACCCGATATCCCATAGCAGTATTCGGGTGATTCAGAGAACCCGTCCTAATCTCAATATCGTCCAGCATCATCGTCTGGTTGTGATTGAGTTCGTAGAAATTCAAATCTGCCTGCAAACCCATCAGCGGCACCGGCGAATTCGAGTGCAGCACCCGTTCGACAAAGTGCCTTTTCATGCAATCTCCATCCGGCGGAGTCGCCCCGTAAATATCAAAGCTATTGCCGCGGATAAAAGCTGGGGCGAACAGCGGGAACCCTTGAATGTGATCCCAATGATAGTGAGTAAAAAACATATAAGCTTGCACCGGCATTTCTTGCACCAACTGGTCTCCCAGCATCCGCAAGCCAGTTCCGCCGTCAAAAATCAAGCGTTTGCCAGCGACTCGCATTTCCAAACAAGAAGTATTGCCGCCGTAGCGAACAGTTTCCTGTCCGGGTGTCGGAACACTGCCCCGCACGCCCCAGAACTGTACTACAAAATCATCTATACCTTTGATTGATTCGGAGGGTTGAGGGCAATCAACGGGAGTTGCCGCTACAGAGGACAAGCTGATTTCCATTTTAAAATTCAGGCTTTAAGGTTCCACATTGTCCGTGATGGCGCAGCAGGTGGTCGCACAACACTAAAGCTACCATCGCTTCCACCATTGGCACAGCTCTGGGCAAAACGCAAGGGTCGTGCCGCCCTTTGGCAGCCAGCAGTGTTTCTTCGCCTTCTCGGGTAACTGTGCGCTGCTGCTGGCGAATTGTCGCAGTTGGCTTGAATGCCGCCCGCAAAATGATATTTTCGCCGTTAGCAATACCGCCCTGAATTCCACCGGAGCGATTCGTCACTGTACGAATTACACCCTTGTCATCAGTATAGTATTCATCATTGTGTTCGCTGCCCTTGAGCAGAGTCCCGGCAAAGCCCGAACCAATTTCAAAGCCTTTGCTGGCGGGCAACGACATGATGGCTTTGGCCAAGTCGGCTTCGAGTTTGTCGAATACGGGCATTCCCAAGCCTTTGGGTACGTTGCGGGCGACGCATTCGACTACACCGCCGATCGAATCTCCGCTGTCACGAACTTTTTCGATCAGTTCAATCATTCTTTCGGCGCATTCGGCATCTGGACAGCGGACTATATTGCTTTCTACTTGTTCTAAGGTAACAGTGTCCGGGTCGGCGACACATTCTAAGTCTTTGATGCGTTTGACGTAGCCGACTATTTCGACTCCTGCTGCTTGTTTGAGAATTTTTTTAGCGATCGCCCCTGCTGCTACTCTACCTATTGTCTCCCTCGCCGAACTTCGACCTCCGCCTTGCCAGTTACGAATTCCGTACTTAGCATCGTAGGTAGCGTCAGCGTGGGAAGGGCGGTAGGTAGTCGCCATTTCGCCGTAATCTTGGGGGCGAGTGTCTTGATTGCGGACTAAAATTGCGATCGGCGTCCCCAAAGTTTTGCCTTCAAACACCCCCGACAGAATTTCGCACGTATCTGCTTCTTTGCGGGGCGTGGTAATTTTGCTTTGACCGGGGCGGCGGCGATCGAGTTCGGCTTGAATTTCCGATGCGTCGATCGACACCAGGGGCGGGCAACCGTCAATTATTACTCCCACACCGCCGCCGTGAGATTCCCCAAATGTCGATATCCGAAATAAATGCCCAAAGGTATTGCCCATTATGCTTTTGCCTGAAACTTGATAATTTTTACTTTAACTGGAAGATAGATTTCTTAAATATAGATTTAGTGTGTTTTTGAAGAAGATAGCATTGACTGGGAGAGTCAGAGAGAAGTTTTGTAGGGGCGATGCCAAGAGTGCTTGCCCCCGATGGAGAGTGGGAGAGTGGGGTAGGGGGATAATTGTGAAAATATTCCCTCTTCCGACTTCCCTCCGACTTCTTCCCTCTTTTTATCCTGAGCGAAGCCGAAGGGCTTTCTTCCTTCCATCCGTTACAAAATCCGTTACAAAATCCGTTGCCGAACTTCCTTCTTCTTTAATCTTCGTGTTCTTCAAAAGGATCTCTCAATTCCTTAGAGGGAGGGCCGAAAGCCGTGTATATCGAGAAACCGGTGATTGCCACCAGACACACACCGAGAGAAATGCCGAGAACTGCTGCGGGTTCCATATTTTTGATCGATTATGAGTGCTCCACTCTATAATATTACAAAAAATAACAATCCGTCTGAAAGTCTAGTGATTTTAGGCGCGGTACGGTATGGCAGCGAAAAAGGGGAGAGGGCGAGAGGGGGAGATCGTTACTATTGAGAGTTAATTAAACTGTCACCCATTCAAATTATATCTTTTACGGCGAGGTCGAAAAAGCCTCAAATCCTCGGACACTCTGCCTGTCTCCCGCTCCCCCACTCCCCCTCCCCCGCTCCGGCTCCCCCAGTGTCCCGCACTTCTGAGAAATTGCGATCGCAATTAGCGGTAGAAATATGTCAAACTTTTCTGTAGAGATTCATTGCAGGTGACTTATGGCACAACGGACTTGGTTAGGAGATATACTCAAACCCCTTAACTCAGAATACGGCAAGGTAGCCCCCGGCTGGGGAACCACGCTATTGATGAGCGTGTTCATTGGACTGTTTTTCGTGTTTTTGTTGATTATTTTGCAAATCTACAACTCTTCGCTGATTCTGGAGAATGTGGATGTCGATTGGTCGAGTCTCGGCCGCTAAAACTCGATCGCAAAACAGTAAAGCTAAAAGTAAAAGCTGAGGGTTGAGGAGAAAGGGTAAAAGCTAAGTTTTTCCGTTTTTCCTTACCCTTGTGATTACTTTTTCCCTAAATAAACAGGAAGTAACTAAACAAATTGCAGGACAAAAACCATGAATATTTTTGGCATTGGTTTGCCGGAAATGGCAGTTATTTTTACGATCGCCTTGTTGGTATTCGGTCCGAAAAAATTACCTGAAATCGGTCGCAGTATGGGCAAGGCAATTCGGGGATTTCAGGATGCTTCGCGGGATTTTGAGTCAGAGTTCAAGCGGGAAGCCAAGCAGTTAGAAGAAGCTGTCGCCAGCAAGCCGGAACCAGAAAAACTCGCGGCTGCTAAGGAAGATACCGCAGACATTTAAATGAACAACACTCAGAAGTCGGAAACACCAGCGGAGTTAGTGATTCCCCAGTTAATAGTTGGCTTGGGAAATCCCGAACCTAAATACGATCGCACCCGACACAACATAGGCTTTAATGCTGTCGATGCCTTGGCTAAATCTTGGCAGATTTCGCTGTCGGAAAATCGCAAATTTCAAGGCATATTTGGCGAGGGAAACCGGCCGCGGGGACAGAAAATCCGCTTGCTGAAACCGCTTACTTACATGAATCTGTCGGGTCAAGCGATTCGGGCGGCGACGGATTGGTACAAAATACCTGCGGAGTCTGTGTTAGTAGTATACGACGATATGGATTTGCCGATCGGGAAATTGAGAATGCGGCTTGCCGGTTCGGCCGGCGGACACAACGGGATGAAATCGACAATTTCTCATTTGGGGACAGACAAATTTCCCCGCTTGCGGATTGGCATCGGCAAACCTCAAAACGATGCTGCTAAAAATGAGAAAGATACGATTTCCTTCGTGTTAGGAAAATTTTCCTCAGAGGAAAGTCAGTTAGTAGAGAAAGTGCTTAAACTGGTTGTAGAAGCTGTGGAACTAAGTCTGCACCAAGGAGTAGAAAAAGCCATGAGCCTTTACAATAGTCGCACAATTGCAGAAACAAACGCGGAAACAAAAAGGTGAGTTCGAGACGTTTGCCAGAAACAACTGCATATGTCCGGGTTACTGGCCAATCTTGGCAAAAAGGCACGATTGAGGGTGAAGTGACTGCCGGCAATTTTGAGTGGCAGTTTCAGTGGCGTTTCACGGCAGAAAAAACACTGATACTTGAGCCTTCTCAGGGTAGGGCATTGATTCAGGAACCGCTGCACCGCTTTCTGGAAAAATGGGATTATCAATTAGAACCAGGTGGGGATTATTCGTTTACGGTTCGGGCTCAGTTTTAAAATCTTGGTAATGGGAAATGTGGCAAAGGTAATCGGGAATAAAAACTTCCTTTAGTAGGATATCCCGCTTCCACTAATTCTTTAATTAATCACGGGAAATGGCTGTAATGGGAAATTGGGAAAGGGCGCTCGGGAAGGCGAACTTTCTCTAATAGGAGGTCCCGATTCCAGTAATTCTTTAATTAAAGCAGGTGGCGTCCCTTCTCGGTAAGCCCCGCAATAATACATTGTCAAAACAGCTTTGTAAGCCCAGTGATTGGAAGGTACATCGGTAAAAGGATTGGGTAGGGTTTCAACCTGATTCTGCACGCAAGCATTGAGAATTTGTTCTTGCGTTGGCTGCACTTGAACTAAAGAGTTATTTTGCTTTGGTTGTGCAGGATTTTGTGCTAGTGCGGGAGATGAACAACTAGCACTAATTAGCAGTATAGCTGCGGAAACGATTCTGAGTTTAACCATTTAATTCCCTCTTGTGCGACAATAGAGCCTAACTTCCACTGCATTCCCTGAAAACTATGCTGGGTCGTACCCTCCGCAATCATTATCAAATTATCAAATTCTTGGGCAAAGGCGCTTTTGGCCACACCTACCTTGCCAAAGATTTAGACTTACCCGGACATCCCCAGTGCGTTGTCAAACATCTTAAACCGCAAAATGCTTACCCTGACCTTTTACTAATTGCCAAACGCTTATTCGACACAGAAGCTCAAACCCTGGATAAATTGGGTAAGCTACACGACCAAATTCCCACGCTTTTCGATCACTTTGAGGAAAAGGGGGAATTTTATTTGGTGCAAGATTTTATCGCCGGACATGACCTTACGGAAGAACTGATTCTAGGTAAAAAATTAAGCGAATCCTATGCTATTAAATTATTGTACGAGATATTAGAAGTTTTAGCCATTGTTCATCAGCAAAATGTGATTCATCGCGACCTGAAACCTGCTAACTTAATGCGCCGTCAAGATGGCAAAATTATCTTGATTGATTTCGGGGCTGTCAAGGAAATTAGGACGATAGTTATGAATGCTCAAGGGCAAACGAAGTTAACTATTGCAATTGGTACTCCTGGTTATATGCCGAGTGAACAAGCCAGCGGGAAACCTAGACTTGCTAGTGATATTCATGCAGTGGGGATGATTGGGATTGAAGCCTTGACTGGTCAACCTCCTCATACCTTACCAGAAGATCCGCAGACGGGAGAAGTTATTTGGCGAAATCGGGCGCAAGTGAGCAATAACTTAGCGAATGTTTTAGATAAAATGGTGCGCGATCATTTCAGTCAGCGTTATCAAAATGCAGGTGAAGCATTGCAAGCACTTTCATCTTTGTTGCCTAATGCTTCAAGGAATCAGAATCAGGTAAATCCTGTAGCATCTCCACGTAATTCCTCTTTACCTATTCCCTTACCTGTTGTTTCACCTAATACGAGAAGGCGAACTTTATTACAATTAGGTGGTTTTGCCGGCGCGGGGTTTGTTATTGCAGTAGTGACTCAAAATTTTGGCAACAAATGGTCTCCCTATTCACCTGAAAATTCCTCCCCAAAACTATCACCCGAAAATCCACCGCCTCAAGCATCCTCAATTTCCTTAAAAACTTTTAATTTTGAAACGGTAACAGTCAATTCAACGGGGAAAATTAATAACCACCGCCAAGGAGAAGCAAAGTTTTTTACAGATAATCTCGGCAATGGTGTTACGATAGACATGATCGCAATTCCAGGGGGCAATTTTGTAATGGGTTCCCCCAATACGGAAGCAGGGCGATTTAAGAGTGACGGACCACAGCATAATGTTACTGTCGGCCCTTTTTTTATGGGAAAATATGAGGTGACACAAAAACAGTGGGACGCAGTAATGGGAAATAACCGTTTTTATTTCAACGGCGGGAAACGTCCTGCCGAAAATGTATCCTGGTATGACGCTGTAGAATTCTGCCAAAAACTTTCTCAAAAAACAGGCAAGAATTATCGCTTACCCTCAGAAGCAGAATGGGAATATGCT
This sequence comes from Microcoleus sp. K4-B3, assembly GCF_036704615.1. Lineage (NCBI taxonomy): Bacteria > Bacillati > Cyanobacteriota > Cyanophyceae > Oscillatoriales > Microcoleaceae > Microcoleus > Microcoleus sp. K4-B3. The sequence goes on along the minus strand of NZ_JAUBSF010000030.1, from coordinate 4,171 downwards.
TGTCGCGCCGGCACCTCAACACCTTTCTATTTTGGCGAAACAATTACCCCAGATTTAGTTAATTATTCCGGCGATTCTCCCTACGGTTCTGCACCCAAAGGACTTAACCGCAAACAAACAACGGATGTGGGGAGTTTTCCACCGAATGCCTTTGGTTTATACGATATGCACGGGAATGTTAGTGAATGGTGTGCAGATCCTTGGCACGATAGCTATGAAGGTGCGCCGCAAAATGGCAGAGTGTGGGACGAGAAAGATAATGATAATAGTTATCAAAACGGTCATTTATTAGTCAACATTAAGAATGATAAACGAACCCGGCTTTTGCGCGGGGGTTCGTGGTTCCATGTTGCCGTCACTTGCCGCGCTGCTGCTCGCTACTTTAGTATGCCGGAATTTCGCTCCTACTCGGGTTTTCGGGTTGTGTGTACGGCTGCATGGACTTCTTAGTCCTTTGCTCTTTTGCCCTTTTGCCCTTTACACTTCTTCTTTTTTCCCTCTCGCGCGTAGCACTAAAAATATTTTTTTTCAGATTCACCCCACAACAGATTATAATTAGAAATATTGATTTTTCTCACGAATAGTCGCATATGAGATTTACAAAATGAATAACCTATTAGAAGAAACTTTTGCCACCGTCTCTCAACTACCCGAAGCAGAACAAAATGCCATAGCATCCTTAATTTTAGACAAGATATCAGCACCAAGAGTCGCGCCTTTCCTCATTTCCCAATCAGACATCGAAACCCTAGAAAAATCATACATTTTCCGAGACAAAACAGAAGTTATTGAATTTATTAACCAATATCCGTTTTTACTTCCCGTTGTGCTAGAAGCACCCGTTCAAATTAGCAATTATTTTCCCGAACAAAAACTATTACTTCAAGTCATCAATGACCCCGAAATCCCTAACTATGTTCATCTGGTTCTCTCAATCATCTTGACAGACCTCGATCCCGATGAAGCAATGGATAGAGAAGACCAATTGCGTAAAAATTGGTCTAGGGGATTATCCCATGAAATTCGGGAGCATTTTTATACGATTTTGGAATATACTGATGAGTTTTGATTGGTCGCAATACCTAAATTTAGCAAAAGAACTTGCTGGTAAAGCAACTATTCCTGCTGAACAGGAGGCGCGATTGAGGGATGCTATCAGTCGTTCCTATTATGCTGCTTTTATCTTAGCGCGGAACTATTTGCGAGATAAACAAGGTCATTCCCTGCCAAAAACTAGCGATATTCACCGCTATGTTTGGCAAGAATTTGATATTAATCCTGACTCAAGATATCAATTAATCGCCAATAATTTAGCAGTTTTGCGCCGATATCGAAATCAAGCAGACTATGACGATAATTTTCCCTTATTATCTGCGATTGCTACTATTGCGATCAAGCGTTCTCAAGAAATAATTTATAACCTAAATAATCTCTAAATATCAATTTAATCTGATAATGCCTTTGCTAAAACAGCAGTAGTTGTAGGGTGTGTCGCCTGCGATAAATTCCTAACTAAATACCAACAATCTCATAGCGACGCACCTGATGGATATATTACAAACCTTTGGACTGTTGGGACATTTTTCGCATTCCCACAGCCAAGACACTCAAAAACAACAGCCCGATCGCCCCAGCTAGCGGATTGCCGTTAACTCCTGTCACCCAGTCGGGAACAGATGCCGAATATCGCACTAACTGCCCGATGTTGATCGTGTAATATCCCCAGACTAAACCTGCATGAAGCCCGATCGACAAACCGAGGCGATTTTGGCGCGATCTTTTTCCCCAAACCAGAATCAAACCCAGCAACAACAACCCCGGAAACTGCGGCCAACTCCCCAGCATTGCCGCCACAGGTTTGATAAAATGAGATAGGGCAAACACCAGGCTATTCGCCCACAGAGATATTTTATAATTGTAATCCCGCTGCAACTCGTCGAGCAACCAACCCCGGAATACCAACTCCTCCGCAAAACCGACTCCAAGGGCGCTTAACAGCCCTTCTGCGATGATTCTCGGCAAATTATCAGAATTTTGCCACGCGACTAAGCCGAACAGTCCTTGCACCGCAAATAAGCTGAAAGTGAGCAAAAGCCCGATCGCCAATCCGATTAAAAGCTCAAAACCGTTTTTTCGCGTATTGATTAAACCGTAACTTTTGAGTAATTGGGTTTGTCCGTAAACCTGTTTTCCCCAGCGCGGCACTAGGAACAGAAACTCAGTAAACAACAATCCCATTGTCAGAATAGTTGCTAGGTTACTATCTTTAACTAAGAGATAAATTGGTGCTGCTAGCGGCAGCCAAATTGCTAGCAAGATTAATAGGAAAATTATCACACGTAAAGGAAATGGATAACTGGCTATTATTTGGAGACGGTTAATCATTGTTGTAAATTAAACAGGTTTTACATCATATCTGTAGGGACACAGCAATGCTGTGTCCTAATCCTGGTAAGGACACAGCATTTCTGTCTCCCTACCCGGATTATAAACACGCCATTGCCGTGCCCCTAATGTACAAAGCAGACGGAAAAAGCTAGAATGGCATGGTATCGGTTGAAACTTTAAGTGAAGCAAAGCTATAACATCAGGTAACAATGACTGAAGCCTCGGATTTTTCAAATGTCGATCGAGAATTAGATGACACAATTTTAAGCTTCGCAGACATTCAGGCAGAACTCAACCTGCGCCACGCTAAAGATGCTCTGCGAGATATAGTAGAAAATCTCGACTTGACAGTTCAAGAGCGAACTGGACTAGAACCGGAAATTGGCGGGTTGGAGAAAATGCTCGACAAGCTAGAGCGCGCTTGCGTGCAAATAGCTGTGTTTGGGATGGTGGGAAGGGGAAAATCTTCGGTTTTGAACGCGCTGCTAGGTCAAAATGTGTTTGAAACTGGCCCGACTCACGGGGTGACTCGCACGACGACTATCGGTCAGTGGGATGTCGGAGAGGGAATTGATGAGAATTTGCCCGATCGACTTTCGCCAGTTATTTACCGTTTGTCGCAAGTTGAATTAATCGATACTCCGGGAATAGATGAAGTTGACGGCGAAACTCGCGAACTTTTAGCCCGCCGCGTTGCTAAACAAGCAGATTTGATTTTGTTTGTAGTTGCTGGCGACATTACAAAGGTGGAATACGCAGCACTTTCTCAGTTGCGGGAAGCCGGAAAACCGATGTTATTAGTGTTTAATAAAATTGACCAGTATCCCGATGCAGACAGGCTGGCAATTTATCATAAAATTCGAGACGATCGCGTGAGAGAATTGTTGTCTCCCGATGAAATTGTGATGGCGGCGGCTTCGCCTTTGACGGCGAGGGCGGTGCGCCGTCCCGACGGAAGTATGGGCGTGCAAATGACTCGCAGTTTGCCACAAGTGCAAGATTTAAAATTAAAGATTTTGGAGATTTTAGACCGAGAAGGCAAATCTTTGGTCGCGCTGAATACGATGCTCTGTGCGGGGGATATTAACGAGCAGTTGGTGCAGCGAAAAATGGAGATTCGAGATAACGCAGCTAATCGAATTATCTGGAACGCGGTAATGACGAAATCGGTGGCGATCGCACTTAATCCAATTACAGTAATTGATATTCTTAGCGGTGCGGTAATTGATGTGGTGATGATCTTAACTTTATCTAAAGTTTACGGCATTGCGATGACGGAAGCGGGCGCGGTGGAATTGCTGCAAAAGATTGCGATTAGTATGGGGGGGATTACGGCAGGTGAATTGTTGGCTAATTTTGGTTTGAGTTCTTTGAAAGGATTGTTGGGTTTGGCGACGCCCGCGACAGGGGGTTTGGCTTTAGGGCCTTATTTGTCTGTAGCTGTGACGCAAGCTGCGATCGCGGGGGTTTCTTCCTACGGTATCGGTCAAGTTACTAAGGCTTATTTGGCTAACGGTGCTTCTTGGGGAGATGATGGGCCAAAGGCTGTTGTGAGCAAGATTTTGTCTTCTTTGGATGAGGATTCTATTTTAAATCGGATTAAGGAAGAGTTGCGGGCTAAGTTGGATTTGGGAACTGTGGAAAAACAGAAATTTCAGTGAGAAGCAGCAAAAAAAAAAGAAGGCACGAGACGGATTTTGACACGGATAAGCTGTTAAACATCTAAACTGCATTAACTAAGTTGCCTTTATTTTTTATCTTTCGGTTCCATTTCATAATTAGT
>NZ_JAUBSF010000177.1:0-4679 GCF_036704615.1 Microcoleus sp. K4-B3 | reverse complement strand
TGGTTATCAAATGGGGACGGAAACTTAAAAACAAAGGAAATGCTATTATCACAATTTAAATGCGAAACAGCTTATCTTACAAAACATCCTTCTGTCTTTTCTTGATAGGAACAGTGAGACATGATTTCAACAATCCTGAATGTATTGTTTTCTGTTGAAAATAAGGTTGAAAATAAGAGGCATAAAGAACCTTGAGGAACATCATTTTTCTCTTCATCTATAGTTTGATTCGAGTGAAAACAATGTATATCCTCACTATGATTAGTGAGATTAGTTGCCTGGGCAAGAAGAACACTATCAGTCAAGACACCTAGTTCAATGAATTTACCATCTCGTGGTGTGCTGGTTATCAGTGCTTGATCTTTACGAGGGTGTTTTTCATCATATTTTATTTCATACTCCCTAATTATTTCTTGATCCCACTGAAGTGAGTTACTATATTTATTTGACAAACGATAAATTAATTCTTTTGTTAAATTTAAGTGGTGGATACTAATACATAATTCTCCCTCACATTTAAGACCGAACCCAGTTAGATTAGATGACCCTATGATAGAAAAACCTATTTCTTTATTGTCTATAACACGATTGTCTATAACACGACGGCCTAAAAAACAATAGGCTTTGATATGAAAGTTATTTTTGGGACATATAAAACGAACAGGCTTAGTTGTAATCTTTGTTGATTCTTCGTCGATAAATTTCAATAACTTTTGAATATCACTAGGGTCATTAAAATTATCTTTTTGTCCGAGCGCAATCACAACTTCCGTATTTTCATTTAAAGAAGGGTGTACAAGAATCTTTTTTACTTGTTCCACCCCATCATCTTTAACAAAAGCAGAAAATAGATAAATTTTATCCCAAGAGTATTTTTTTGAATCTAATAAAAACTTGATTTCCTTGTCTAAGTTGTCCTTTTCGGATTCGGATTTTTCGGGATTGTCGTATAAGAACCAAAAAGACATCATAAATAGCTCCAACTAATTGAAATAAAAGTTTTTAGGTAAGATGTAAACCACAATTTGATTATCTTCCCTAAAACTGCGCGATCGCACCTAATAAAGTTGACTAAAAACATAATCAGCCAACTCAATCAAAGCCTACTTCGACTCCGACGGCGGGAACCCCACCAAACGCATAACCGCAGACTGAGCGGACTTAGCCTGTAATTCCCGCGATCGCCCACTGCTGGTTGGATGCCTGAAAAATCACTCATAACTCTCTACAACATCATAGTGTTTTGCAGCCACGCCCAAACCTTGTAGCGCTAGATCCCGCGTGGTTAGTGATGCTTGATTTTCCCAGATGTGGGCGAAGAAAGGAACAGCGCGATCGGGATTGTTTTCTGCAAAATCGAAGAATGCTTGGATTTGTTCTCCTACATTCCGATAGCGCGATCGGGTAAATCGCCTCCGCCTGGGATGTTTGAAAGGTTACTCATGGGGTTAACTGCGATCGAGGGGAAGCGCATGGAAAAAATTTTATCTCTCAAAGTCTAGCTTGCTCTGCTAAAAAAAGCAACTTGTATCTGTAGCCACATAAACAGGACTTACGCAGGCACGCTACATATTAGCCACTTTTGAATAAAAGAATAGATTTAAAATTTTTCTTGCTAGTCTATCCTTGATTCTCTCCCAGTTTTCTGATTAAAAATCTGACTTCTTCGAGCAGGGTATTAAATCGTTGGTCATTTTCTAATTTGTACTGTTGAAAATCCTCATCCCGCCGCCGCATTTCTTCATCCCGTCGCCGCGTTTCTTCATCGCGCCGCGAGTCTCTTTCTAAAAGAGCATTGACAGCACCTACAAGCATATCGACATTCCGAGTCGTTTGCTCTACAGTAGAAGCCAAATCATCCACCATTTCATCGTTCCAGCGTTCGGTTGTCATTGTTCTTATTCCTTTACCTTTTTTCAATCAATATTTTACGACTATTGGCTGCTATTTCTAGTCGATCACTCTTCTTAGAAATGTTCTAGCAGGGATTTCTCTTGTGCGTAAACCTTTCGCAGCGACTCCAGGGCGATCGCACTTAACATCAATTTAATCACCCCCACCAATTCCCCCCACTCCAACAATTCAGAAACACAAACAGCTTTCTGAAATCTCGCCGCATAGAAATCCACCCAAAAATCCGGCGCGTGTCTCTCTTTCTGACTCGCTATCCGGCGCTTCCAATAACCAAAATCTAAACCAGAGGGCGATTCCACTCCCAAAACAGGCGGAAAGTCGGCATAACTGACAAACCGACTCATGCCTTTGGCGTGCACGTACAGGATATGCGCCCAGCACTCGAAGCGATATATTTGTTCTACCTTGATTTTCAGCAGCCGCGCGATCGCCTCTTTCGTCACAAACCGGCTCAATCTGTGTCTGGGGGTTGATTTTCGCGAAAATTTTGTTAACATGATGTTAAGCAAATCCTTTGTAAAGAGTACAAACTTTTGTAAAGGGATTGAATTTGGATAGGCGATCGCTTTTTAGTTTTCCAGACCTGGGGGCGATCGCTTTTTACGATATTTTTATTAAAAACTAAATCTAGTTTTTTGTCAATGGGTTTAATTAGATTGCGGGTTAAAGAATTTGCGGCTGAGAAAGGCTGGACGATCAAAGAGGTTTCTGAGCGATCGGGAGTGATTTACAGCACACTCACCACCTATTCACGTTCTCCGGGAATGGCAATGGTTGATTTTACTTGTCTGCTGAAGTTGGCACGTACTTTTGACGTGATGGTGGAAGATTTAGTTGAGGTCGTCAAAGAGTAGTCGATCGCTTTTTACAGTACAATCGCATGACTTATATCAATCACATCTCAAGAGCTTATGGGCTTAATTAGATTGCGGGTTCGAGAGTTTGCTGCTGAGAAGGGCTGGACGTTGAAAGAAGTTTCAGAGCGATCGGGAGTAGTCTACAGCACGCTCAGAACCTATGCCCGATCGCCCGGATTAGCAACAGTTGACGTGACAGCCTTGCACAAGGAAAGCGAGGACTTTTGATTTGTCGATCGAAGATTTGTATGAGATTGTGCAGGAATAGTCGATCGCTTTTACGAACTAATTATCCAGTCAATATTATTCGACAGTTGCTAGCATCTGATTGACAGACTCACCCCGTTGTAGCGCTTCCCAATCCGATGTAACAGGTTGGTAAGAACAGTAACACACCACAATTCGCTCCTCAGTATCGGAAGCAAAAAACTGCTGAACGCGAGTAACTACCCAATCTCCATCTTTCCCGTGGGTGACTCCATTACCGGGGTCAGATAGATTTTCATAATCGCGGGTTTTGTCCCCTACTTGAGGAATTTCTGGGTTTTCTTCCCAAGTCCAATTTTCCCAAAGTATATTAGTGAGACCGCCCCTCGGCATAAGCTGACGTTTTTCCCAGCCGGGAGCACTCATGCTTTCGGTTTTGTAGACAATCCAGATTTTTTTTGCCATTTTTCCTCCCTTTCCTTTAATCTTGCCATATATCCTGAAACAATGACTTCTTTAATGGTTGAGTTGCTAGAAATCCCCCAAGCACAAAACGTAGTTGTTACAGACGACGCGCTAACAGTCGATCTATCCGATGGTCGTACTATTTCTGTTCCTTTAGCTTGGTATCCTCGGCTATTGCATAGCCCACCAAACGAACGCAATAATTGGCGATTTATTGGTGGAAATGATGGAATCTACTGGCCTGATATTGACGAAGACATTAGCATCAAAAATATTATTCTCGGTAAACCGTCTGGAGAAAGTCAGAAGTCTTTTCAGCGGTGGTTAGAAGAACGTAAAAAATCCGATAGAACATGAGTATATCACCTAAAATAAGTTAATTCAGCAAAAAGTCATAGTGAGATATAAGCAAGGAGCGATCGCGATGACATTAACTACAGCAAAATGGACAATAGATCACTACCATAAAATGATCGAAGCCGGCATTTTAAACGATCGCAAAGTTGAATTACTAAATGGAGTAATAGTCGAAATGGTACCCGAAGGAACGGCGCATACTTATTTTAGCGATCGATTTGCCAACCGATTGCGAGTCGCATTATCTACGAGAGCCCAAATTCGCGAAGCCAGACCGATTACTCTGCCAAATAACTCAGAACCAGAACCCGATATTGCCGTCGTTCAACCTCTCAACGATATCTACCTGGAACATCACCCATATCCAGAAAACATTTTTTGGCTGATTGAATATGCTGATTCCAGTTTGACTAAAGACTTAGAGGAAAAAAGCAAGATTTATGCAGCAGCCGGAATTCAAGAATATTGGGTTGTTAACCTGCGCGATCGACAATTAATTGTGTTTCGCTTCCCGGAAGGCGATTTTTACCAGCAGCGAAATACTTTCCGAACTGGCACCATTGAACCCCTTGCTTTTCCCGATCTTACCATCCATATTTCTCAACTAATGAACAGGTAAATTATTGCCACCATACATCCCACATTCCGCACCCCCAACTGGCACACTACGAATTTTGGTTATTCGATCGCTTGAAACTGCCGATCGTTGCCACGAGCCAGCGGTACCTTTGTATAAAAAAAAACTTAATTTTCGCTCCAACTCCCGAAAAAACCGATTGTGACAGTCTCGGTGCGGAATGTGGGATAAGCTGTTGTGCATTTAAAACGCATATTGTATTATACAATATAACCATATTTATGAAAAGTCAATGCCTAGTA
>NZ_JAUBSF010000176.1:0-4773 GCF_036704615.1 Microcoleus sp. K4-B3 | reverse complement strand
TTTACTAGGCATTGACTTTTCATAAATATGGTTATATTGTATAATACAATATGCGTTTTAAATGCACAACAGCTTATAAGTAGGTAGGCGGGATTAAACCGAATAATGTAACAGTATGTAAATAGGCTTAAGTCAGCCAGTAGAGAGCATTTGGACACTTTACATCGTTTACATAGTTGCGTTTTAAAGCGCCGACTTACTTATATCTTGACGGCACTAAACCGACTATCACGATTAGCGAAGCAGCGCGCCAATTCGACAGCCGGATGATGGAATTGAAACCTAATTTAACTCAACCGCAATAAGTGGGTGGTGCAAGCTGTAAAAAAAAATCAATTTTATATCGGCTGATGACACTCAGATTAGTTACACTAAAAAAAGTCGTGCGCCAATAGCAGATAAGCCAAGTTTTTCTGGTATCAGTACCAATAAATATCACCAGAAATTTTAGTCGATCGAACCCGGGTTCTACCTCCAGTAATGATATCATGTCTGTTGAATTGGTCGTTGCAAATTTTTGTTGCCCGGTTGGGGCGGGTTTATAAATATTGTGGAGCTGAATTACAGATTGTTGGTTAAACCCCCCCAAGAAGTATTGTGCTTAATTTACCGGACATGATATGACTGAGAAGAAAGAGTTTTGTTTCTACTAAATTATAGCGAAATACCTATGTCTGTATCTGTTTCCCTGCAAAACGCCTGTAAGATTTACAACAAAATCCCCGTTGTCAATGACCTTTCGTTCACGATTGAAGCCGGAGAAATGTTCGGGCTTCTAGGCCCCAACGGTGCGGGAAAATCGACCACAATTCGGATGCTGACTACCCTGACTAAGCCCAGCAGCGGTCAAATCCAGGTAGCTGGATATGACGTGATGCGGCAAAGCTTGCAAGTAAAACAGTGTATAGGCGTCGTGCTCCAACAAATCAGCGTTGATACTGAGCTTTCAGTATGGGAAAATATGGAGTTTCACGGGCGGATGCACCACATCCCAAATCCGAAACGGCAACAGTTAATTCAACAGTGGTTGGAATATGTAGAATTAGCAGAAAGGCGAGACGACTTAGTAAAAACTTTGTCGGGAGGAATGAAGCGGAGGTTGCAAATTGCCCGAGCACTTTTGCACGAGCCGCAAATCTTATTTTTGGACGAACCGACTGTAGGGTTAGACCCGCAAACGCGGCGCCGATTGTGGGAAATAATTTTAGATTTGAACAAGCAGGGAATGACAATGCTGTTAACAACGCATTATATGGATGAAGTGGAGTATTTGTGCGATCGCATCGGCATTATGGACGGCGGCAAGTTAATTCAACTGGGAACGTTGGCTCAACTGCGGCAACAACACGGTCAAGGGTTAGTGATGAAACAAATAGGCGATCGCTGGGAATACAAGTTTTTCCCTACTCTGGAAGAAGCTAATTTATATCTAGATGCCAAAGATGATAAGACAGGGATGATGGTTCGTCCTTCTAATTTAGAGGATATTTTTGTAGAACTGACAGGCCGACAGTTAGATTGATTAATGGCTAGTTGCTACTAGCAGTCCTGCGATTTTAGATTTTAGATTTTAGATTTTAGATTTCCCAAGTGGCGATTAAAACAGCAATTTTTATAATCAAAAATCCCAGGAATAAAATTAAAAAGTGAAAACAGAAAGAGTTTTGTTGTTTTGATAAACAACCGACACTATCAATCTATTGTGTAATGAGAAGGTTTTTTTACTAATTCCCTTGATTCACAATCCCGAAGTCACGGATAGACGGATAGTTGGTTTTTTGCTGATTCCTTCTTCTTTCTTCACGCTTGACTTATTCCCTCAACATCCATCCGTTAAATTCCGTACACTGGTTGTTTCCGAACTTTAACGTCCCAATTCCTAATTACTAATTCCCAAATGACTCGCTTAGCCACAACAATAGAAGCCATACTTTACCTAAAAGGTCAGCCGGTTTCAATAGCAGAGATTACCGAGATTGCCAAGTGCGATCGAGCCGAGGCCGAAGACGCCATCATCGAACTCATGTCTGACTCATCCCGCCGCGAGAGTGCATTAGAAGTCGTCGAAACCCCCACGGGATACAGCCTGCAACTCAGAGAAGAGTTTGCCAGTTTAATGCAAACTTTAATACCTCCAGAATTAGGTGTTGGAGCTTTGCGGACGCTGGCGGCGATCGCCCTCAAAGGCGGCATCGCTCAGCCAGACTTAGTTAACTTGCGAGGTTCCGGAGCTTACCAACAAGTGCAGGAACTTGTAGAAATGGGTTTCGTGCGCAAACGGCGGCCGACTGAGGGGCGATCGTATTGGTTACAAGTTACCGATAAATTTCATCGGTACTTTCAAGTAGACCAACTGCCAAAACAATTGCAAATTGACTTTCAGGCAAATTTGTACCCAAGCAAAGACGAGTAGTTTAAAGTAGAATGTAACAAGCCAGAAATTAAGAATCGCCAAATGGTTTTTCACCCTGACTTTGACAGTTCCAATGCCCAACAAACCGCAGTCAATCCACTGCTCAAGTACCTCCAACACCAATCTCCGGAGGTTCTAGCCCGCATCGCCAAGTCCGCCAGCCCAGAAATCAGAGAAATTATCTCTCATAACGTTCAAGGACTTGTCGGCGTCTTGCCTTCAGAAAATTTTAACGTCGAAATTACCACTGACCGCGAAAACTTAGCAGGTTTGCTAGCTTCAGCGATGATGACAGGCTATTTTCTGAGACAAATGGAGCAGAGGATGCACCTAGAAGAAAATTTAGCAAGCACCAGCTCGATTCAACCAAACTCTCCCAAAGACAAGTAAAAAGATCGACGGGTTGGGGAAGCCAGAAAGATGAAAGTTGTTCAAAAAAATCAATAATCCTGGACGCACAGGGAATTAAAAAACCGGGTTTTTAACCGGATATCCCTCGCGCTACACCGAGGATTTTGGTTAAAAAACCCGGTTGCTGCGTCTAGGACTATAAAGCATCAGATTCATCTTCCATCCTCCACCCTTGCAAGTAATACCAATTTCAAAAAAGAATGCAACTGTAGATAAGCTCCAAATGCTTATGCAGTAAGTCATTCCCCATTCTTTAATCGAAAATCGAAAATCGAAAATGGTATTACCCACCGGCGAGGCTACCCGATAGGGGAAAAGCACCCGGACGTACTTTAATTTTCTGAACTTGACCCAAACGGTTAATTTCTACTTCTAGTTCTTTGCCCACAAGAGTGCTTTCCACCCGTTCTTGCACGTCCCCGGGAGTGTTCACCGCAATTCCGTCCACTTTTTGAATGACATCTCCGGCGCGCAAGTCGGCTTTTTGAGCGGGGGAATTTTCCACGACTCGCGTCACGGCTACGCCTCGATCGAGGGTAATTTTATTATTATCGAGCTGTTTGTTGAGTTCTGCCTTGGTGGCTGCAGTCAAGCTGACCATTTGAATGCCGAGATAGGGATGTTCGGCTTTACCTTTGGCGAATAACTGATCGGAAACTCGTTTGGCGGTTTCGATCGGAATTGCAAATCCCAAGCCCTGAGCGTCCGCGCGGATAGCGGTATTGATGCCAATTACTTCGCCTTGGTCGTTGAGCAGCGGGCCGCCAGAATTGCCGGGGTTGATGGCGGCGTCGGTTTGGATGAAGCGGACTCGCTTGTCGGGGATGCCGACTTGGGAACTCGATCGACCCGTAGCGCTGATAATGCCCACAGTCACGGTATTGTCGAGACCTAAAGGATTGCCGATCGCGATCGCCCACTGTCCCGGTACAATATTGTCCGATCGGCCCAAAGCCACCTGCGGCAGTTCCTTGGCATCAATCTTAACAACAGCCACATCCGTCAGCGGATCGACCCCCTGCACCTTACCTTCAAACTCGCGGCCGTCTTTGAGGGTCACCTTGACAGTATCCGTCCCGGAGACAACGTGAGCATTAGTAACGATGCGGCCGTCAGGAGTGAGAATAAACCCCGAACCCGTACCTCTTTTGACTCGTTCTTCCGGCTGCGGCAAATTCTCCCCAAAAAACCGACGAAACAAAGGATTTTTGAATGCTTCCGGCACTTGATTCGCCACCTTGCTGGAGGCGTCAATGCGCACTACAGCCGGGCCGACTTTTTCGGCTGCTTCAGCAATAAAATTGGGATTGCTGCGATCGACCGGCCGATTTTCCTGAACAGGAGGATACGCATAGGGGGGGATTTGCTGGCGCACTACTGGCAAAACCAATCCGGTTTCCAGATTGTTTGAGCCTTGCAGGTAGCGATTCCCCAACCATCCCATACCTCCCCCGATTGACAGCAAAGTCACATAAAGGGTCGTTTGCTTAAAAGATAAACTCATTTAATAACTCCCGTTAAATACTTCATCCCCGCAGACACGTTCCGAATCAAGCATTTTTGTCTTGACGACGGGAAGGAAGCGGGGCGGGGCGTACCGCTTCCTCAAGAACATAGCTGTTAACAGGGAGGCGCTGATGGGCATCACAGGCAATTTTGCCGGATTTGCCAAGAGCGACTCAAACTAATAATTCTCATCCTAACTTGGCTTAGCCTGGGATTTACAGTCTGGGGGGTGGCTAGAGCTTTCAAATATGCAGTTTCACTCGACTCAAAAATTGTCAATTGTCCGAAATGAATACTTTTTTTTCTACATTATGAGGTTTAAACGCTTATTTCTGCTGATTTCTGCACTACTTTGGTCGATCGCACCTCATTGGTAACAAGTTAGAAGGGAGTAGATTTTGTCAATACCTCTTGGGATAGAAATATTATGGAATAATAATGAT
>NZ_JAUBSF010000029.1:0-66027 GCF_036704615.1 Microcoleus sp. K4-B3 | reverse complement strand
TTCTTCTTGTTTTAATGCTTGTTGAAGCTTTTTGACTTGCTCTGCATTTAGATGATTTTTGGCTGGCATACTTCTGGTTTTTCTGTGGCTTGTGATTTATTATTATACCATTTTTAATGCGAAACAGCTTATCAATCATCCTGAATGGAATTCAGCGACTTGGAGAGATATCTCGATTCATCCGTTTAAACTAAGTTATCCTTTATACTTTCAATATTCTACAATAGATAATCACGAAACTGTGTGGACTTCCGGCACTGCGGTGTCAGAAAATGGAGACACTTTGATTTATGACGAAAATTCTGATATTGGACTTGATGCTCTTACTCCTGAAGATAGAATTCTCATCAAACGTTTAAGGAATCTGGTCATCAATATTCTGTTGACTCTTGAATTTCTTCCTTCTCTAATTAGCGAGATAGATAAAAAAGATTTACCATCTCCTAAAGGATTTGGAGAAAAATTACACAAATCTAAAACTGTCGATCGATTTCCTCGTTGGCTTGGGAAAGGTTTTTCTATTCCACACTCCGATTCTTTAGAAACTCTTGAAGAAGTTATAGTAGAAGAAAAAGAAGAAAATAAAAAGTCAGAAATAAAGAAAATTTATTCATCACCAATTGCACACTGGAGACGCGGACACTGGAGAGTTTTAGAGGCTGGTGAAGGTAAACGATGGAAGAACGCAAAGAGAATATGGATTAAACTCATATATGTAAATTGCTAAAACGATAGCGCTGACACACCTTACAAGCTACAAATTGATCGGAATTTACTGATGGCAAAAAACCCTATAGCTCATTTAAAATAAAGCTTTAGGGTTTTCTGACATGGAAATAATTAAAGGAAAGGTCTACAAAGCAGAAGTAGGCTTTATCTACGATGGAGATAGTTTCAACCTGAAATTAATATCTCCAACCGGCACTGAGAGCCAATCTATCGTCTGTCGATCGCAATGGATCGACACCCCTGAATCTCAGAAACCCGGTAAAACTAGCTCTGACCCGCTAATTCTTAAGCATTGGGAATGGGCAGAAAAAGCCAAATTAGCGCTGACGAATATGCTTCAAAACCGAGCGCTAATTGCTATTCCTTATGAGCTTGACCAATACCAACGATGGGTTTGTGATGTTTACCTGGACAATCTACTTCTCTCTAGCAATGTCCAAGTCAAACTCGCTCAATCTGGTTTAGCCGTTTCTCGGTTGCCTTTTAATCGCCATATATACAACGTGAGAGAATCCGCATTGTTGCGATCTATTATAGGGGCTGCTGCGACAGCCAATCGGAAAAAAATCGGACTTTGGGGTCAATCAAACATGATTTTGCCCTATGAATTCAAGAAATTAGCGCTCTAAGCTTGGGCGTATTTTAGCATCAGATAAATTAGCTAAACCGGAAATAGAAAATGACGATGACATTCGCTCAAAGAATCATCCAGTACATGGAGCAAGAGGACTATGAAATTTCGCGAGGACGAGGAGAGAAGAACATTGTCTATGTCGAAGGCAGTGATGTAAATGGGATTGGCAATGACGATCGACCCAATTATTTCAACGATCTGAGGATAATTATTGCCTTCAATGACAAATTCCAACCCGTCATCGAAGGGATTTGGATTGCAAGCACCGAGCCAGGTTACTACTACACCGACAATCCGATGAACCCGAAGGGGGCGGCTCGAATCGGATTCGGGCAGTATGTGGCTTGGCAGGTGGGGTTGCATGGTTACTCGAACCCTCATGAATCTCTCATCCAGGTCGGCGAAGTGAAGGTGCACCGCGATTACAACCGCGACATGAAGCGCACCGGCGATCGAATCGAGTGGGGTTACTTCGGCATAAACCAGCACTGGGGATTTTCATATCCCGTTAACGACATTCGTGATGCCTCAGCAGGCTGTTTGATTGGTCGGCTCTGGGAGGAACATCTCGACTTTATGGCGAGGGTGAAAAACGATCGGCGCTACTTGTTCGATTCAGGCTTCGTTTTCCCGACGACTATTATCGATCGAACCAAACTCCGCTAAACTTTCGGCTCATTCAATTCTCAACCAAACTTTACCAGCAATTAGTAAGGGGTATGGAGCATCTCAATTTATTTGTTAGCATCATTTCGGTTATCAGCGCTATTGCATCGCTGACTTTTTACATAGCTGCTCGTCAAATTCAAACGGATATTAACTTTCGTATGAAAGAGTTTGCAATCTATGTTGACAACCGATTTAAAGAACTTACTATCAGCGTTGACAACCGATTTGAACGATCGCAAATTATCCTTTCCAGTCAATTTCAGAGAGTCACCGATCGCAACTCCAGCCGAATTACTAATCTTGAAGCCCGCGTAGAGTACATCGAATCTGCCTTTGAAGATCCCGATTACTGCCAACTTGTTTGCGCTTTAGACCAGGAATCACCTGAAGAAAATACGGACTTTTTATCATGAAACTGATACCTCAGACACTGCCTGACCTCTTAGCTACTATTTTTGGCGTTGTTGCCGGAATTGCCCAGCTTTCAGTCTTCACAAACCGAATTTCGCAGGATGATGGACTTTTCATTAGTGGCTTAGCTACAATTGCGTTAGGAGTCATCACTAATAAGTATGAGATTTCCAAATCTAATCCTCATAAGCCTCCTAATTATTCCGCACTAGATTTTGCTCCCTATGATGCACCACCATATAATGACCCCTACTATGAGCCACCTTCGGAAATACCACCAAAGGCACCGAAAGAAATTCCGGGCAGAGTTCAGTATGAAACTCCGTATAAAGTACCAAACCAAACTCAGTATCACTCTAAGTACATCGGGCAACCAAAGCAAGAAAATTACCATCAAGAACACACGCAAGGAGGCAATCAAGGACAAAAAGGAATAAATGAATCTCACGGCTGCCGAGGAAAAAGAAGAACTCGTAAACGGTCAAAAACCTTAGATACAAAATCTGACTCTAATTCTCCTGTGAAATCTGATTCTCTTTCTGGTTCCTGCTAAATCCTGAACGTTCTCACTCAAATAATTTTTTATTAGCCTGTTTCAGCAGGCTTTTTATTTTAAAACACTTCTTCTTTAAAATCCCCGTAGTAGTTTGCCAGCTCCTCATAATAAGCTTTTCCTCGGTTAAACTTCTTTCCCCCACTCCCGAAATTAAGCACCTCTCTAATGGTTGCAGTCATACTTTTTTTGATGAGCTTAATTCCCAGCCAAAGCGCTCGATCAGGATTAGTCGATATTAAAGTAATTACTTCTCCAGAAGCGATTTGTACTTGTGAGAAAAATTTTATAACTGCTACCAGAACCTTCGATCGTTCCTGTTCCGTTAGTGCAAAAATAAAGCTATAAGGGTTATTATTGTGTACTTCTGACACTTCTGAAGTAACTTTTGGTACTCTACTTGTCTCTGAATTTTGAGAAGTAGAATATACTTTTGCTGCTCCAAACAATTCTTTAACTTCCCCACTGGCATTGCCATTAACATCAGCCAACCAATTGCAAAACTGCTGAAACTAAAGCTTTGACAATCGAACTCGACCTTGCCAGCAACAACTTTGACCTCCCTTGCCAAGTACAAGTCTCAGAAACAAGAATCCTTTTCTGTTTCTGACCTCTTTGACCCATGTATCGAGTACAAGCGCCGTAAAATCGAGTTAAATATCTTAGGTTACAGAAACACGTTTCTCTGTTTTTCGGAAACAAAGCGTGTTTCTCTGTTTCTCAGAGAGTCGTCAAGAAGTTTAGAGAACTGGTTGCGAGACACCCAAAAGCTTAAGCCAGGGAAGCAGCAGCCCTGAGATGGTCGCACTGTTCGAGCGCATTTGGCTCGGCGAACCTTTAAACGGGTATGGAAAAAACTGAGGCCCCCAAGCTGTCGGGCAGAACAAAAATTACTGCTCGATCGCCGACCTGAAAAGTGGCAAGCTGAGCATAAAGATAAGCCAATTTTTACGAGCGCTGGAGGAAGTACGATCGACTGCAAAACTTTCTGAAATTCCTACATTCCACCTTTACTCATCTAAATATTGACCCGCAGTATTGCTAGGACAAAATTTTGTCGCCATAACCGTATAAGAATTTCTATTGAAACTCTTAACAGCCAGCCTAAAAATGGTGATTATCACCGTCATGATGATTAATTAAATGTTTAATAACATTATCTTTAATCATGTTTCTGCGAACCATTTCGATGAGCAATATCTGGGCTTCCTCAGCAGAGAGTGATTGAGTTTTATCAGAATAAACTTTGAGTTCAAATTGTTGTTCAACCGTAAGTTCAGTTGAGAGTTTATTCGATTGACTTTCATCTTCCTCTATTCTTTCATTCGTCATAATCTGTATCTGTTTCCTTGTCCGTTAGAGAGTCTGTTAGAGAATTGTTATTTTTGAGCGATATCAATTGCGTGATTCGATCGCGAATTAAATCTTCTTCTCCCTTCAGCCATTGAACTATCACAGCCGTTTCATATTTGTTTCCTGGCGCTTTCCAGGCATACATTTGTGTCAAGAGAGCCTGCAACTGTTCGGGATAGTATTCATTCCACCAAATCAATGCTAATTCCCGCAGTTTCTCTGCATCTTCTTCACTAATTAATTGCTCGGCTACAGGTTCAGGTGTGGGCGCAGAATTTGATGTTGCTGTCGGTTCACTTATAGTTTCGGCTGGCGTGGCCGGTATGGGTTCCTCTGCGAGTTCCTCTACAAGTTCAGATGTGAGTTCAGATGTTGGTCTGGTTGGTTCGTCTATGGTTTCGGGGGTTTCGGGGGTTTCGGGGGTTTCGGGGGTTTCGGGGGTTTCGGGGGTTTCGGGAGTTTCGGGTTCAGGGGCTGCAAGTAAGGTTGTGAAAGCAGCTTTTTCGGTTTCGGTCAGCGCATTCCAGACTTTCTGGCGATCGGCAACACCTGCACCGCAAACTTCCTTGAGAATGCCCTGGATATTTCTGGCTAATTCCGGGTCGCCGGCTTCGAGCACTGTCCGAATATATTGGAGTAGGTCAGCTTCTTCTCTTTGTTGCTGAGTTTGCTGATCAACCTCATTTTTTGAAAGATCAACCTCATTTTCGGTAGGTCGATCGGAATCAAAGCCTTGCTCTGTAAGGTTTTGATCGACCCGATCAACCTGATCAACCTTTTTACCCAAACTTTGCAAATCTTCTGCTGCCGTCGCCTCATTTTTCAACTCAGCGCTCGGATCGGAAATCAAATTAGCGCTCGGATCGGAAGTTGGTTCAGAAGTTAGCTCGGAGGTTAGCTCGGAGGTTGGGTAAACAGTCTGCTCAGAAATTAGTAAAGTTTGAGAAATAGGATGATCAGGTTGATCAGGTTGATCAAACCCAGACGTAGTAAGGAGATCAACCTTACGATCGACCTCGTTTTTTTTGTCGATTTTCAAAACTTGAGGTTGATCAGCAGCCTCAACAGGGATTGAATCAACCTCATTTTCACCAACAGCGACGGGTTCGGGAACGGGTTCGGGAATGGGTTCAGTTTTGCACCAAACTCGAACTCGTTTATTGGATATCGATCGGAACTCTCGCTCCCAGCCAAATTTCTTGAGGATAGCGGTACAGCGCATTTGGTGAGATCGCTCTTGTCTGCTCAGGTCAACTTGGAGATGAGTGAGCAGATCGCTAAGCTGAACATATCCCCGGTGCTCGATAAAATTTTCGATGACATCTTCCCAGGGATCTGATGACTGAAACTCTTGAGCAACGTGCTCGGCAGTCTCTTCATTTTCATAATCGAGGCAAGGTTCTTCACCAGATTGGTAAGCCAGCATCGCAGCAGCCCAAATATCATCTCGTTCTCTCTTTAACCGTTTGGTATCGATCCGGTGTTGGACTGGGATTACCCAGAATCGGCGGTTGCCTGTTTCATCAGCGAGAAATTCTTGCTTGTTGGTGGTTGCGACAATGATGCTGGGTCGGTTGAAGTCTTCAATATCTCGGCAATATGGCGGTCGAATTTTGTCTGTCCCGGTGGATAAAAAAGCTTTGGTTGCGCTGACATCGCGCCGTCTGAAAATACTTTCTAGTTCTGCCCATTCAACAAACCAAGCTTGGTGCAATTTGAGTCTTTCATCTTTATCAGAGACAGTCCCCAGAGAATCGTCAAAGTATTTGTCTCCCGCAAGTATCTTAAAAAAAGTGGACTTTCTATAGCCCTGCTTCCCTTGCAAAATCAGAACTGTGTCTATTTTGCAGCCTGGCTCAAAAGTCCGCTTGACAGCGCCAATTAATGTTTTGCGGACGAACATTTCATAAATTGGATCGTTAACACCAAAGTATTTTGCAGCCAGACTATCTAAAATCGAAGTATCTGAAGCCACTGGCAGAGAATTTAGATACTCTTGAATAGGTGAATATTGATTTTCCACGGCTATTTCTGTGAGAATGTCTTGGACATCTTCTCTACTCGATCGAGCCAATACTCCGTGTCTGATTGCGAGTTGAAGCCGGACTCGATCGAGAGATACTGGTTTCCCATCTATTTCGATTCGTTTGCTGAGTGTGTTTAGCCTGATCCGCTTCCCAAAATGTCTATTCAACTTTTTGTAATCCTGAATCATCTTGTCATCAGAATTGAAAATATTGAAACCCGATGACTTTTGATTTTCTAACTCAGCAACAGAAGCAGGAACAGAATCAGCAACAGAATCAGGAACAGAATTAGGAAGAGAAGTAGAATCAGATTCCGGTGAGAAACCTAAATCAAAGGGTTGCTGAGCTTTGAGAAAGCGCCAGTATACGCCTTTGATGCAGCTTTCTACTCCATCAGGAATATAGTGTTTGATAGAAGATATGGGGTTGGATTTAAGAGCCGAATCCCACACCTGCTGCCATTCATCCTCATCCCATCCGCCACCGGGTGAACAACGGCGACAAGCATCCAGAAACAATGTATAAGCATCATCATCTGTAAGTTGTCCAAGTCGCTGGAACTCTGTCTGAACTCCAAGTAAATCTCTGGCGAGCATTGCCATTGATGTATTTCTTCGAGTTTCGACGCCATTCAAATAAACCTTAGCCTTGCCCAAAGCGGAATCCAAGGGTATGGCGATCGGCACCGGAACCTTAAGATCCTTAAATTTTATCTTTTTGGTTCCTGGCGCGGGGAGAGTTTCTGTCGGCTTTATAAGTGTTGCTGTTGACGTACTCGGACTTCCTGTACCGTTAGCGGTATTTTCAATACTTATCGGTCTAGAAGAATTGACTAATAAGTCGAGTAAGTTTTGCTGATTTCGCTCCTCCTTTCTTCTTTGCTCAAGTTCCCGGAATAATCTAATGAGACGTTCCCGCAAATCATTGTAATTGTATCGAATACCTGATTCACTGACAATTTCTGACTTGACTGGTTGGCGATCGGGTTTGACGTGCCAACCCCCTGCTAGGCGAAA
The DNA here is from genome assembly GCF_036704615.1 of Microcoleus sp. K4-B3. NCBI lineage: Bacteria > Bacillati > Cyanobacteriota > Cyanophyceae > Oscillatoriales > Microcoleaceae > Microcoleus > Microcoleus sp. K4-B3. The sequence goes on along the minus strand of NZ_JAUBSF010000029.1, from coordinate 58,635 downwards.
CACCCTACTAGGATTTTTATTACTTTCATCAGCTTCCATGATCTCGATGAGAAGCACTTGCAGTTCGCGCCACTGTTCCGGTGTAATAGGCTCCTCAAACAGCCAATACGGCTGCATCGACTTATCACCGCTAAATATGGTGAACGTCGGCTCTACAAAGTTTACAGCACTCCATTTTTCAAATTGTTCAGCCAGCGGTATATCGTCCCATTCGCAGAAAATACCGCAACAACGGGTGATATCAGCATCGGTGTGACCAGTGCCGCCAGCGCCGTTGACGACTACATAGACACCGCGATCATCTGTTTGATATTGTTCAATTTGTTGCCAGTTTAGGTCAGAGAGTTTGCGCCCTTTATCCTTTTTCTTACGATCGTCTGTGGAATAATAGAAAAATCTCAGAAAAGCTTCCCCTGGCTGATATCCCAGGTAATTGAGATGTTTTTCTGCTAATTCACGATCAATCACGATTTTATTACTCACGTCTTTGCTACTCCTGATTTTATTCCTGATTTTTCAACTTTCGATTGATTCAAAGAGTTGATAAGAGTCTGCAATTTAAATTGCAAACGGTCTATTTCGGCAGTTAGATGGTTGCGTTCTACCTCCATATCAACAATTTGTTGTTGAAGACAAGTAATTTTCCTTCGATCGGCTGTTTTCTTCTTCTGTTGTGCAGTTTTTTGTGGTGTTTTAGATTCAGCGACTGGTTCATTAAGTGATTCAGTCGCTTGAGCCAGTTGATCTGCTATACATTCACAGCAAAAACCGCCAGTCAACTTCGCAAAACGACGTTTACCATCTTTGTGGTAATTGGTGTGGCACCATCCGTTTATTGTCATCAGAACCTCTGCTCTATTACATTTCAGTATTTTGTTGAGAGAGATTCTGAGAAAAGTAAAGAACTAGAGCAGCTTCAACTAAAGAACCGACACTAATTCTTTTGTGCGCTGCAAAAACACGAACTTTGTGGTCAATTTCTTCAGAAATTAATAAAGTTCGCTTAGTTTTTTTTACTTTCTCTGGCAAATTGTTGGTATCCGCTAACACAGTTAGCACTGTTGAGCTTAGTGATTCTGTCATCATATAAAAGAAATAGTGAGTAAGAGATTGGTAGCTGTCCACGCTTAAAATTTCCTGACTGCGTGTTATGGTTGCCCGTGCATTGCAAGCAAAATATGCCAAGCTCGAAGAAGAATGATGGAGCTTTGCTAATGTACGGCTAAGTTGTTACGCTAAAGTAAGGCGGACGTAGTACCTGTTTCAATGTCAGGACAGGCTAAGACCGCAAAGCATTTAAGGGTGTGGTGATTGAGAATCCAGAACAGCTCAAAGCAAACTAAGGTTCCGAACAGCTCAGAATGTGATTAACTCAATGTCTCTATGTCTTAAGCTATTACTAGCTTGAGTTTGCTTACCTTTCCCTGTGCTCTGTGCCTTGTACCTGCGAATAGGATGCTTGGTAACTCTCTTACCATGCGTATTTACCACAATAATACCTTATTTACCAAATGGATACCCCATCTCATATCAAATTTCGTTTTTCGGAGGGCGACTATCCAGATGTGGAAAGTGAGTCTTCCCTCCAGGTGCAACATCCTCCCAATCCTTCTCAAAATGATTCGGAAAACTCTGAAAGCGACAGCCAGAGAGAACCTCAGCGATATATGATGGATGATCGCGCCAGGAAAAAATTTGCTGAGCTGATCTATGAAATGCGTGCAAATCGGCCATACCGAGCATTTGGTCGCCTGTTGGGCGTAACTCATCCGACCCTAATATCTTGGGAGAAGCTAGAAGGGGTTCCCGACCTGGAAAATTTGGAACGTGTCGCTAAATTCAGAGGTGAAACTCTTGAAGAATTGAAGCTACTCCTTGCGGGGAAGCGCAAACCCACCCCATTGCAAGAACTCGTACAGCAAGTTCGTACTATTTCAAAGGAGGAGCTTGCTGTTGTACTCCAGGTTATTGCCGAGCGGATTGCCTCCTGAATTCTTCTATTTCTCTTATGACTTTTTAATAAATGTATTTACCACTATTGGTAAATAGTGTATATTGGTAAGTAAGTTACCAGCACTATTTACCAATGAGTAGCAATGGCAAAATTACCGACAACGTTTACCAGCCTTGACTTATCGGGTTTTGACTTAGATAATCACAAGAAGCCGAACCCAGGATACACAGGAATTAACCGAGAAATGGTGGATTTTGCCTGTGCTGCACTTCAAAAAAATCGTGTAGGGATTGCAGTCCGGTCAGTGAATGCAGCCCTCAAAGAAATCTACGGTTTTGGAGGCAGTACGGACGCCGTATGCAAACTGGTCAAGGAATGGCGATCAGATAATCTGTCACTCCTCAAGCAAGGAAAATCTGAAAAAGATTTAGCAAGTGCGTTGCTGGAAGCCGTAGATGACGGATTGCTTGATGAATCGGAAGTGCCTGAAGAAATCCTGGCAGTCATGAAGCAAATGGGATTTGCCATTTACCGTCTCGCTTACCAAAAAGCAGATACCGTTATTTCAGGCGATCGAATGAAATCTCTCGCTCAGGAGAACGAAATTCTTCGGCAACAACTCAAGGATTATCCTCAAAATCAGTACGAGTTGAATTTTTACAAAGGGGAGTACGAACGCCAACGCGATGAACTGAGGGAAGCGTACATGAATCTGAACAAGCAACAATTGGCAGATTCTGAAGAATTTCGTCATCGGTTGGATTCCCTACAAGCCGATCGCAGCGAATTACAAGCAAAACTTACAGTTTCCGAACAACGTTTGCTGGAAGTTGCTGAATTTAAAACAGCAGCCCGCGATCGAATCTCTGAAATCTCTAAACTCAACGGTCAAATCGAAGCACGGGAACGTGAAGTTTCTAGCCTTCATGCTCAAATCCAAACTCTCCAAGCACAAGTTGGTGAGAAACAAGTTCTTGAATCTCAACTAGAACAAGTGAGAACTCAGCTAAGAGAAGCTTCAACAACAATCACTAACCTGCAAAGTCAACAGAAAGTTAGTGGCGCTTTACAAGTCGATCGAGTTTTAGATGATTCAGATGATGAGCTAGTCACTGATGCTCAGCTTATGGTGGAAAACGAAACACTCCATGCTGATTTGTCGGATGCTCTTAAAGAAATTGAAGATTTGAAAGCACGTCTCGCTGAAACTCAAGTCGCTCAATCTGAATTTCCCTCTGAATCTCAAGCTGAATTACTTCCTCAAATACTCCACGAACTACTCCCTGAAACGGTTTCAAACTTTGTTGACCCTCTTTTAAAACCCGTTAACTCTGACTCTGACCCTGCTATCTCTGACTCTAGTTCAGAACCAGTTGAGTCTGTTGAATCTGTTGAACCTTCAGCTAAGTCATTTGAACCTGTTTCCAGAAACAAAAGGCAAAAAGTTGCTGTGCCTCAATGAGTAACAGAAGCAGAAACAGAAACAGAAACAGAAACAGAAACAGAATAGAAACAAAAAGCTCAGTAACAGTTGCTGTTACTGTTACTGAGCTTAGAAGGGAGAATGGGTATTTTCAGAGATCTAATAAGTCTTGGGTGGGTAGCTCAAGACTTGTAGCAAAATTGGTGACTCAAAAGCTCGATTGCTGGGTAGAGAGTAATTAGCAATTGATAATTGGATTAAAGACATGATAGATCAAAAAAAAGAAATTCAGCTAATGTTATTGGCGCGATTTCCTTTGCTGTGGGTGGTAAGCCCGGAGGAAGAACCAGCAGAAGAAATCTTGTGCGAAGTAGTCAAAGCCGTTGAGGGGCAAATCTATTTCTGGGACTTTGCTCGTGGCTGGACAGATAATGGCACGGGCAAGGGAAACCCGATGCAAGCACTGGAGCGCATCAGTAAAGCGCCGCCAATGGAGCAAGTCACTGTATTTGTCATGAAGGATTTAGGGAGTTTAATAGCCCCCGGTGCCAATGGTCAGATAGCTATGAACCAACTAGCGATCGTCCGCGAACTGAAAAACCTGGCATTTCAAATTGCCCGCGACCGCCGCTGTCTCGTCATCCTCTCCGACCAACTCCGAATTCCCCAAGAGCTGTCTCAAGAAACGACTGTGGTAGATATCTCCTTACCAGGCATCGACGAGATATCAGAATTGCTCACTCGATTAGTCGAGCCCCCCGACCTCAAACTCAATGCCGAACAACGGCAGCAGTTTATCAAAGCTTGTCAGGGGCTGACCCGGTGCCGAATATCTCGCGTCCTTGCCAAATGTTTGGTACGTGGTAAACGAGGCAAAGTCGATAGTACCGCCCTAGCTGCGGTCATCGAGGAGAAACGCCAAACCATCCGCGAGACGGGCATCCTAGAATTTATCCCGCTTGAATCTGGGTTGGAAGTAGTCGGCGGACTCGAAATTCTCAAACAGTGGGTCAAATCTCGCTCGCGTTCCTTCACTGACCAAGCCCGCGAATATGGTTTACCAAACCCAAAAGGTGTCTTACTCGCTGGCATTCAGGGTACAGGCAAAAGTCTCCTCGCCAAGACGATCGCCACGGAATGGAAACTCCCCCTGCTGCGCCTCGATGTCGGTCGCGTGTTTGGCAGCATGGTCGGGGAAAGTGAAAACCGCATCCGGCAGGTAATTAAGCTAGTCGAGGCGATCGCACCATGCGTTTTATTCCTTGACGAAATTGATAAAGCCTTCGCCAACATCACCAGTGGCATGGATGGTGACTCCGGCACTTCCCAGCGAGTATTTGGAACGATACTCACTTGGATGCAAGAAAAAACTGCGCCGGTGTTTGTGGTCATGACCGCGAACCGCGCCGAAATCCTCCCCGCCGAGTTGATTCGGAAAGGCCGCATTGATGAGGTGTTTTGGGTGGACCTGCCGAATCTCACAGAGCGGGAAGCAATTTTCCGAGTTCACCTCACCCGCGTCCGACCCGATCGAGTCAAGTCAGGCGATTTCAATTTGAAGCTGCTGGCAGAGCAATCGAAAAATTTTTCTGGGGCTGAAATTGAGCAAGTTGTCTACGACGCGATGCAAAATGCGTTCAGCGCTGGGGTTGAGTTCAGCCAACAAGACTTACTCGGTGCGATCGTCGGTTGCGTCCCTCTGGCACGGATTGCCGAATCGCAAATTGACGATTTGAAAACTTGGGCAATTCGATCGGGTGCTAAATCCGCCAGCATTCCTGATGTTCAAATACAACCAAATTCATACTCTCGTCTTTCCCTTCTTCAGGTTGACGATAATTAATTATTGGATTTCTCTAGCTTTTTTAAAACTAGAGAAATTAGCAAGAAAGTTAGGAAAAAGTCACGTAATGCTTCGCTGTGGGGGGGTGATGTTTTGAATGTGGAATCAGATTATGGCAATGATGGATGCCGACACCCTCTTGCAGAACCTAAAACACTTTTGTGGTACTGAGCAATATTACAAGCACTGGCTTGGTCTTTGTTACACCGAGGGAGTCCAATACTTGGCTAAGAATACTCAATGCTTTTGGTTAATTGATGCGATCGCCTCTCATCAGCCAAAAGCTTTAAAAAATCAAAGGCTAAAAGAATTCCAACTCTGGTTCCTTCATGTTGGGAAAGAGCATGAATTCATCAAGCCCACAGGACACAATGCAGCGGTTTTGACCTGTTGGGAAGATTCACCCACCGCCTCAACGAAACCCGCTATTATTCAGCAGATACCTTTTACTGATTTTCCCTTGAAAGAAATCAAGCTTTATCTAAAAGAGAAAATCCTTCTGTTGCCTGACGAAAATTAAGCCTTAAAAGTCTGTCCCGTCTTCCCCTGCTGGACACTGGACAGACTTTCGCACTACATCATCCACACAAATTAGGAGCATCGCAATGACTTTGGACACAGGAATTACAAGAGAGGAACAACTTCGATCACTCCAAGCACAAGTTAACGAAATCTTTGCAGAAGCAATCAGTAACAAAATAACGTTGGAGGTTTTTGCTCTTGAGATTTGGGTAAATGCAGTAAAGCAGGAAGCACCTTATGTGGCGATCGCCTCGCGAATGATTAACTTAGCCACAGGCTTAGCTCAGGATGAAAACCTGGCATTTCTCCGGTTTTTGGCTAAAGAAACACTTGCCCAAAATGTGGCTAAAAGTCAGTGGGCAGTACAGTTAATTTATAACGGTTTAGTCATCAACAACCGTTCCTAACTTATTCCCGGTATAAAACGATGAAGCCTTGCCAAATCTGTAGTGGTCAACTTGTTTTTCTAGGCAAATTAGGATTACTAAAACATTTCCAATGCAGGCACTGTGGCATGAGTTTTTGCCAACATCCAAAAATTATCAGGGATGAGTTCGATGGCGCTATGCGCCCCGCAAGCTACGGATTATTTCTCTCAGATACTAAACATGGAACTGGCACAAACTAAGCAATGCAAAAACTGCCCCTGGAAAGAAGACAGAGATTTGAACACAATCCCTGGCTATAGCCGAGAAAATCATCAGAAACTCTATCAGACGATCGCCAACCCAGATATTGATTTCTCAGATGTCGTCTCCCAGCTCACAAACCCCATGCGAATCATGGCTTGCCATTACTCCACCGCCGACCTCGAACTCCCCTGCATTGGATGGATTTACAACCAACTTCGGAACAATAATCTAGCTCTGCGAATGAGACTAATCCGCTCATCTCAGATAAATAAACTTGAGATTGACGGCGCACAACGAGCAAGTTTTGCTGAAACTTTTGAAGATTAACCTCAATCCAAAATCCAAAGTGAAGCTAATAATGCTTCGCTTTGGAGGATTGACTTTTACTCTTATGAGGAAACCAAAATGTGTTTAGAAACTGAACAACTCACTGAACAAGCTACTGAAGCAGAAATCCGAGAATTCAAAGATGAAATCAAGAATATCGTGAACAGTGCCGGAAAACGGCGCTTGAGTATCAGAGAGTTTGCGATCGAAATTTGGGAAAATGTGCTCTTACAAGATGCCCATTATTTAGCATTTTCAAGCCTCTTATTGGAAAGCGCTACAGGTTTACCACTAGAAGTCTGTTTTACCAAAATTGAGGAAATGATGATAGCTAGTCTATTGGATGACTCAGAGACAACTCAGGCAGCTATAACTTTCATGGCTGATGGATTAGTGGAATATCAGAAACCTATCCCGAAAAACACTACTTAATACTTCGTTGTTGGTTGTTGATTTTAAAAATCAGGTGCCATTATGACTCAAAAACAAGCCTCACTTCCTCAAATCCCTACTGATGAAGAAGCGGAGCTAATTCAATCCAGAATTGATGAAATTTTTGAATTAGCCAAATCAAATATGTGGGATTTTGAACAGTTTGCTAAGAAAATTTTGGCGGGTTGTGTTGCTTGTGATTCTGGTTATGTCGTTATCGCAATTGACCTAATTAACACTGTCACAGGACTAAAAGGTGAATCTAATCACGCACTCCTTTTCTTTTTTGTGGATCAAGCCAACAAATTAGATATGGGAAGCATCAATAAAGCTCACCTCTTGTTTCAACATGGGTTACTTATCAAATCCATTCAGGCTGAGCAAGGAACTTTGTAGCTACTTTCAGTTAGGGAAGCTATTACCTGCTTTTCTAACCGTCTTAATCACAACATCTACTTATCAGGAGAAGGAAAGATATGACTTCACTTCCTCAAATTGAAGAAGAAATTCAAGAAAAAGCTCAAAAAATCCAAGAAGAAGTTGACAAAATTTTTCACCTAGCACGAGACAACAACTGGAATTTTAAACAGTTTGCTAAGAAGATTTTAGCGGGAGCCGTTGAATCTGATTTGGGATACTTCGCTATTGCAGCTCAACTTGTTCAGAATGTCACCGGATTAGAAGGCGAAAACGCAATTCAAATCCTTAAGTGTTTACTTGCCGATGTAGCCCAGTTAGATAGCGTGAAAATTGAACAGACGCAAACAATGTTTGTCTACGGACTAATCATCAACAAAATCAAAGCTCATCCAAAGTATCGACCATGAAAACTCTCAGAACTGAAAGCAAGATTGAGGGCGAAAGCAAGTATAAACCTGATGATAAGGTTGGGCAACTCAAACTCTCGATCGCCCAAAATCTAGTTCCAAAAATAGGGACAATTCCACGAAACAACTACAGAATCATTGTCCTTGATCCTCCGTGGTTTTTTGGACTAAGGGAACATCAGAAAACTCATCGAGGGCGGTGCAAGTACCCAGCGATGACCGAGAGACAGATTCTAGATTTGCCGATAGGAGAAATAGGAAATGACCATTCCTACATCCTTCTGTGGACAACCAACAATCACCAATTCTTAGCCTTCAAATGCCTCCTAGAGTGGGGCTACCAACATAAAAGTACGTTCACTTGGGAGAAAGTGACGATCGCCGGAAAACCCCACATGGGAATGGGGCATTATGGCCGCAACTGTACCGAGCACTTATTGGTAGGAACAAAGGGTAATGCTCCCAGCATGACTGCACTCGGAATGACCAATGTTCCTAACATCATCCGTGCCCGTCGTCGGGAGCATTCAAGGAAACCTGAAGAGTTTTGGGTGATTGCTAACACTCTCGCTGACAAATTAGAAAATTGCGAGAAACTTGGCAAACTCGATACACCTTCCAGAATTGAACTCTTTTCCCGTGAGCCACGCCTTTTCTGGGATTCCTGGGGGGCAGAAGCTGATTAATCAACTGTGGGAGAGGTAGCTCTCTCCCATTAGTGCTTCGCTTTGAGATGTTGATTGACTTTTCTGTAATTCACCGTTTTTAGCAATCAGGAGCCGTCCAGATGCGATTTTACGTTTTAGTTAACTCAACAGGAATTGAAGAGGTAGCAGCAACCGAGCTACCACAAATACCAGAAATTCAAAAGCTTGTAGGAATCCCAGGGGAAGAAGCGTTCTTTGAGGCGGTCTACCACTGTTATTCTGACCCGTCACTTGCTGTCTTGGTTGACGATGACTTCTTGCGGAAGGCTCATCAGCCAACTATGCTTACTCCAAAGCGCGTGATTCTTCAGGGACAAATTCTTGTTGTGGCGATCGATCCTCAGCAAGAAGATTTCTGTCTGTTGACTCAGCAGCAGGTAGAGTTGGTAAAACGAGAAACCAAACTCTATCAAGCAAATTCACGTTAACTATAGCAAAATCATGCCCCCAATCCTGGGGCGTGATGGCAACTAGAGAGAGCAGCTATCAAGGAAACAACAACCAAGAAAATGGATAACAATCTGTACCGAAGAATAATTCAGTATGCCAGGGTAATTGCTGGGGGGGATGAATTACCGTGGTCAGGGCTGTACACTTCCCGAAGTGTCTACAATATGCTTAAAAACTCTGAACCTCTTTACCCAGAAGACATAGGTACTCAATTAGACTTATCCGCCGAGTACGTTAATCAAATCATTTTGGCTTTGCAGAATGGTGGAATTGAAATTAAGTCAGTTCCGACAGAAACCATCAATGGTAGACCCAGAGTAAAATATACGATCGACACGTCTATGCTCTATTACGTTTTAGTTTCAGACCAAGGTTTGGAAGTTCGATTCTCCAAAAACCAAGTTTTACCTGATATTCAAAGACTTCTGGGTTTAGATATACAAGTGGAAAAAAAAGCCTTCTTAGAAATTACAGGACATCAGTTTATTGACAAGAGTTTGGTGATTTTAAGTAATGCTGGTGCGGAGGGTGAAGTAAATTTTGTCACTAAAAACGGACAAGAGTTGCGAGGTTTACTTGTGATTCTTGGGATGGACACAAATGAAAAGTTTTTCTTAATAAGTGCAACTCAAGTTAAATCCGTAATCCCTCAACTTCTTAGAAACTATGGCTGAAGTATCGTAGCTTGCGGGCGTGTATTAGCGCATCGGTAGTCAGTAGCTAGCATCAATTTTAGCGCATTTACGTAGAAGTTGCGCCCACAGCAAGTAAAGTAATAATTTCTTAGTCAGAGGTAACACCTATGTCCACACAAGAACCCACCGAATATGATGCGATACTCAGAAAGCTTTTAAATTCACCCAATATAGAAGTACAGATTGCTGGAATATCTGAAGCTCTCAAATATGGCGATACTGGTTTCGATTTGATAGTTGAGCTGCTTCAGAATGAATCGATCGACCCAACGGTGATATCTGTTGCTAGTATTTGCATCAGCAAGGCTTTGAGGGAAACTGTCATCACCAAAGACTTTGGCTGGTATCTTTTAGGTTATCCCCACTCAAATGACCCCAATGATACATTGTGGATTGCTTGCAACAAGCTCCTCGCTCGAATCAAAAACACCTACAATCAGGAATGGTTCTTCGGAGGCGATTCGCAAAGTATTTGGTTTTCGCCGGGGAATTGGAATGAAATAGATAAGAACGATATCAAATATCTCCCGTTAAATCCTTTGTTTACAATTTTGTCTGCTGAGAAACTTAGACGACAAATTATCCTAGAATTGGGACAAGATTACAACTACGCTTCTAATAGTTATGCTGAAGAAGTAACTCGTAGAAATATTCCGCAACCCTTGAAGGACAGAATTCTAAATCAAGGGCTTCATCGGAGTCTACTTCCTATTTTTGAAGAGCTTTTAGGTGTTTAATTAGCCACCGATAGCCCATTTGATTGCCCGTTTCGCGCTTTCTCCCCAGCAGCACCAGCGGGAGCAATACCCCGCTATGCTTCGCTTTTAGGGTGTGAGTTAGTTGAGAAAGCACACAAAATGGAAGATTATTTGGCGGAATGGACGATCGACCAGAAAACCTACAATTTAGCTTTAGCTTTTGCTTCAGAGCAAGCTGATTTGGAAAAAGGTCAACGAGTTTTCTATAATACGCTAACAGTGTGGGCGGTCAATCATCTCTTGGGATGGATAGAATTTGAAACCATTTTAGACAAAAATAAGAGTGAGAATCAGGTAATTCAAGGAGTTTTAGATGTTGGTAATTTGATGCTATCAGTAATCGGAAAAATTGAATGTTGTAGAATTGGTGAAAGAGAAACAGAGATTTCTGTTCCAGTCCAATACGATCGCATTGCCTATATCTTTGTCCAAATTCCTGAATCATTGGATAAAGTTAAACTTTTGGGCTTTTTCCCGGCTGCCGGCATCCACGGCGATACTGTAGAAATTTCCGTTGCCGACCTTCAGCCATTTGATAACTTGTCGGAGTATTTGGAACGCATTGAATTAGAAAGTGTGTAATTTTTTGCAAATGGGAAAGTAGTTAAATGCTGGCTACTTTCCTGCTACTCCTAACAGCACCCTTAAATGATATGAAAAATCAACTTGAGGAAATATCGATCGGACAACTAGCATCAGTTCTTTGTGTGGCAAGTACAATGTACAGCTCTGTACTTCGTGATTATAAGCATTTTCCGGTACTGCCCATTCTCCCCTATCCTCCCCACTCAGATTCAAAAGTAATAGGCTTTGATGACCTACATCTGCACTACGACTACCGTTTCTGGTGGGATGGACTGGCTGAAGAGGTTTTCAATGATTTGATCTATGAAAACCCTTCTGACTGGCCATCTCGCATCCAGCGGGCTGAGGACGTGATTGGTGAACCGTTCCTGAAAAAGATGGTTTGCGTTCGAGAGATGCCATTTCTGCATTCCTCCTACAGTTTCATTACTGCTTTGGAGGAAGCCTACAAAGACCACACGCTGACCAACGACATTTGTCCGCACCAGGGCTACAAAACTTTTCCAAGTCTCTTAGACGGATGCCAGAGGATATGTCCCGGACATGGACTCGGTTTCCGAGATGGCAAAGTCTGCAAACGCAGTCAATAAATTATTTGCGGGATAGGCGATCGCCACCGCCACCTCGCCACCTTCCGTATCATCTAGAATGCGATTGTTCAATGGCGACTCCAGGCGAACGCTACTGACCAAATAAATTGTCGGGGCGATCGAACAGCAAGGAGCGTGGCAGCTTTCCAATGATGCTGAAAGAGTAAAATTATCTTCAACTCAAGCGTTAATTGGGGCTGCGGAATTGTTGTTTTGCCCAATCTAACAGTTCGTCGTAGGTGGAATAAGCGCACAGTATCCGTGACTTATCGCCTTTTTTCCTTATGGCAATCACTTTGCCTCTTCTATTTTCATAACCAGGTTGTCCGGTTATTTCTTCTAACTCTAGCTCAAAGAATTTAAGGGCTTGAATAAATTGAGAAATTTTATTATCTTCCATTAGTTCATCCTCCGTCAATTTAACTTGTTTATTTTATCACTGCACCAATTATGAAAACGAAACTCATTCGCGTGTTTGAACAAACAAAATCCCTGGCTTTGACCGTTCTTGAATGATGTCGCGAAAGCTCGCCCCCCGATTAGAGCAAAACGAACCGGGGAGCGTGGAAGCTTCAAGGAGGCTGTCAGAGTCAAGCAGGATTAGCCCAAGCAAAACCAGAGCTGATGTACGTGCAACAGTCGGGTATACACCCAAGTGTCAGAAACAAGCTTTGGTGTATACCCAACAAACTTTAATCGTCCTTTTCCTTCAAAGTCTTATTCTTTGGTAAATCGTCCTTTTCCTTCAAAGTTTTATTCTTTGGTAAATCGTCCTTTTCCTGTGGGATGTTGAAAGTGAAGTTGAAAGTAAAGTTGAAAACTCGAGAGTTTTTTTCGTCGGGCTCCAACTTAGTCTTCTGTGGGTTCAAGCGAGCAGCAATCCAAGGAACAAGAACTTGGTCCGTCATGTTAATCAACAAAATCAGGAATGGCATCAGACTCGGATAGATCAAATCTAGGTTGGGCAGACCAGGGAGAGTAGGAGTTTGTTGATGGGGCTGCTCTGTGTGACAAATAGAAGGATTCTCCTGAATCTGTGAATCAGGAGTTGTAGTCGGTAAAGAGTTGGGCTTCATAAACTAAACCTCGTTTGTGGTGTCCGGCCGGTAAAAAAGACTGAGTAACTTGGCGCAAAAGCAAAAGGGGTCACAACCAAATATGGCTTTTGCGCTGAGACGACAGTCTTATTGGTATGATTCAGTCTTTTCTAAGCTCGACTACAGAATCCGGATTGATCGCACCACGGTAAAAAACTAGAGTTCGTTTAGCTGTAATCAAGTGCAGCAAAGAGCCGAGAGCGATCTGTCGATAATCTTGTTAGAGGGGTTGCCTGACGGTCATCAGCCTGAAAACGATCGTGCTTGAGTTCTCTCGCCAATTCTGCCAATTACCCCGCAGCAAGCCTCCGGGCATGATCGCAAGAGCGAGAGTCAGTGGTAGTAGCGCGTTCTTCGGATTACCGCAAACATAAAAAATGATGCACGCAAAACTTCGGGTATAGACCAAGAAAAGGTATACACCAAAGAGTGACAACTGAGTCTAAGCGTTCGGGTTAAGGCTGACTTTTGCTTTTCTTCCAAAGTTTGACCAATTGTCGGAAATTCTCATTCTCATCGTCTGTCAGCAGTGCTTTAACCGCTTCCTTAACTCCCAATCGATGCACTTGGCAATAGACATCATGGGCTGCTGCGGGGTCATTGTCCGCGATTGCTTCGAGTGCAGATTCAACCAGTTCTAGTTCGTTTTCGTTGAGATGTGAGTCAGCAGCAGATTCTAAAACTAAATAACGCCTGTCAAGGAATTTTGGAATTGAAAAACCCCAATAGTTACCGAGTGCAATTAGCCCGGTTCCTCACCCCCCGGAATTCTCCAAGGATCGATGCCGTTTTCTCTGAGTGAACGCTCAAAGTAGTCGCGCTCGGCTCTGGCTTCATCGTCAACCTAGAACGCTTCTCTGATATTTTGTTCTAGCTCAAGAACTCGTTGGCTCAGAAGGTCGTTTCGTTCAGTTTCGGTGCGGGTAACGCCGAAAGCTTCGTCAAACCGACGTTCGAGAGATTCGGTAAGCAGCGCCCACGAAAGGAGAAACGCCTTACGATCTCCCTTGTAGGCACGAGTTAGCCAGTAGGCAGTAACCTCGTTGCCCCAGCTCCGACTCAACTTCAACTGGCTCCGGGGTGTAATCCGTATATGCCTCTCCCAGTAAAGCTTTAGAACCATTCGAGTTCAAAAAACGTAATGCGTAAACCGGAGGCTCATCAATTGTTTCCGCCGCCTGTGTCTGGCTCATCCGATAACTGCCATATGGCAGCATAAACCCATCGACTGTGAGAGAACCTATTTGCACGAGGCTCGAACGGCTCTAACTGATTCGGTCATATTTTCTCCCGTGTTTGACCTTTACTCGAACACTTGCTGATTGTTGTCGCGGGCTTCTTGTGTTGTGCCAACGCTTTCGCAAACCGCTGCGGAGTTTTAACCATTCGTTACATGATATTATCGTGTAAATCCAAACGATTCTTTCTCCCTAGTTTACCATAAGATATAAGGTGAGCTAGGGACAGTTATGTTGGTAATAAAAAGACGTTCTATCGATAAATTTGTAAAACCTGTGAAAGCACGCGAGTTTTGTAGGCTGTGGTTCAATGCCGATGCCCAGATGGAAGCTACTAGGGGCTATAGAGCGGAATGCGTTCGCTTGTTGAGTCGTATCCTAGCCGTGCAAACAGAGACTATTTCGAGTAAATGGGGAAGCGGCATTGATTTCGAGAAAATGCCTGAACAGTACGAACGAACCCTCGCTTATGCCAATTCTCTTCGTTCTATCCTTGACGCAGCGGGCAACAATCCCGAACTCTCCAACATCATTGCCGAGCGCCTCAAACAATCGCAGTAGTAATTCACCGGAAAGTAATACCAGATAGTATACGGTAAATTCCTTGACCGACCACAACGCAGGTTTTAGTGTTGGAATGACGCCCTGGTGCAGTGGTGCAAACACTTTTCCCAGGACTTCTCCCATTCGCTGATAACACCAGCTACCAAGGAGCAACCTTATGTTCGCAGATTACGGGCAGCCATCGCAACCCGCCCGACCAAGCTTTGTAGAAATACCCAATCCCCGCGTCACGACCACAATGGGACGCATGGAAGTGACCGACGTTCGCCCTGAAACTGTCACTGGTCGCCTGCTGGATGACCAAAATAATTTGCTACAGGAAGACGGACAGCCAGTTTACATCTGCGTTCGGAAACACGAGATTGTGTGTCCCACCGAACGAGCCAACATGATGAGTTGGTGGGAACTGAGGGAACAAGCGGTTGCGGGACACACAGCGCCCCGAAAATATTCCCTCGAATCCTTGATTAATCGCTTGGATGGACTCAATTTAGATGAACTCTACGCTTTACGAACCTTCGTCAGTTTGGAAGCCGACCCGTTTCAAGCGTATTCGGGTAGCGTCAACAGCGACTTATCCCACTTGCAGGCTTGGTTCCCGACAGTGCGAGTTCTTGAGCGTGTCGAACAAAACCAACTAGCAAGCGCGTTGTGCTGGCGAATAGCTAGCAACTCCAACGCATCAAGCGCACCCACACCAGGCGACGGGAGGGACGATCGATAGCGATAGTTTTTTTCATCAACACACCAGTGAGGCATGACTATGACCAACGGCAATGGGTCTAACGGCGTGTCGCCTAACGGTGATACGCCCCAACCCGATCCAATACAAAAGTTAACGGAATACGTCGAATCTGTGGAGATTTCTCTGGAAATCCAGGAAGATAAAACAGATGTCATTGAAGATCAGGTGGCAAATCTGACTGAGCAGATAACCGAGTTAAAACAAGAAATAAAAGACATATATGGAGATGAAGAGGACTGGGAACGTATGTCAAAGACTTGACGGGCTTATCATACGCCGTCAGGCTAAAAACCGATTGCAACTGTCTAAGCTGGAGCGAACCAAGCGCTTGCGAGATGAAGCTGCTTTGACCCGACCTTTTAGAAAGTCTCCCCTGCTAGACTTCGTTGAAGACTTGGTACACCGTCCGCCGAACCATGAACAGATGCGCCAGCTTAAGGAATTGCTCTTAGAAGAACAGAAGGCGATCGCTAAACTCATTGCC
Organism: Microcoleus sp. K4-B3; assembly: GCF_036704615.1. Taxonomy (NCBI): domain Bacteria; kingdom Bacillati; phylum Cyanobacteriota; class Cyanophyceae; order Oscillatoriales; family Microcoleaceae; genus Microcoleus; species Microcoleus sp. K4-B3. The sequence continues at coordinate 42,762 of NZ_JAUBSF010000029.1, read as the reverse complement.
TTAGTTGACCAGCACCTAGAGTAGTGGTCTGCCGTTCTCGTCGAAACAGCCCAGCCACACCCGCTGCTGGGCAAGTTTTGTTTTTTGTGGATGAGGGGCAAGAGCATTCGGGAATTCTTGATTTTGCTTGGCAAACACGCTGCTTGGATTAGCTGTAAATGGGCAGAGTTTTCGGTTATCCTGCCAGAATTAAGTGAGTGGAAATGAGAGTTTCTGAAACAGCTATTCCAACCAGAAACTCCTGTAAAGCATTCCAGAAAGCGACAGACTGGTATCATGCCCTTGAGTTAACCTTTAGAAACATTGGGGAATAGCATGAAATTTGAGTAAAAGTCAAGCACTCCATTACCAAGAAATACGGTATTCGCCATTGCTTTTATTCCTCTCAATGATGCAATAATAGAACGGCAGAGATAGGGAATCTGCGATTATGGAACTAACAAAGTACAGTTGGTGGGGCGAATCCAACGAACCACCACCGCACCTGAAAACTAAAAAGCAACTGGGTGAGCTTGGTTTATCCCCTCTGAAACCTTCAGGCGTTATCGAAACGCGAAAATATGACGTGTTCCTCTACGATATCCATAATCCTGAATGTTGTCGCCCTAAAAGAACGCCATCTCCCAAGCAGTTGGAAACCCTGGCTGCCAACCGTCTCAAAGCCAAAATCAAGCGGGATTATCGAGAATGGTATCGCGAAGTAGGTTTCATAGAAAAAGATAGAGTGAGTGCTGTTCTTTGGGCAAGAGAACAATTAACTCAGAACGATTGGGTGATTCTGGATACTGAAACAACGGGGTTAGATGATGCGGAAATTGTAGAGATAGCAATTATCGATCGTCTCGGTGAAATATTGCTGGATAGGCTCATAAAACCCACAATTTCCATACCCGTAGAAGTAACAGAGATTCACGGCATTAGGGATGCAATGGTAGCCGATGCTCCTACCTTTCCTGAAGTCTATCCTCGCATTGATGCAGCTCTTAAAGATAAACGAGTGTTAATCTACAATTCTGCTTTCGATATCAAAATTTTAAATTACTGCTGCAAATTGCACGGTTTGCCAATTCTAAAATTTAAAGAACGCTCAGACTGCCTCATGGAATGGGCAGCACAGTGGGGAGGAGATTGGAGCTACTATTACGAAGATTATAAGTATTTTCCCCTGCCTGGTGGAGGACACCGAGCGTTAGCAGATTGCATGGCCGCTTTTGAGCTTATTAAACGAATGGCAGCGGATTCGGATCAAATCAATTGCCCCGTGCCGATTCCTCAGAAAAATTCATGATATCCCAATCAATGCCATCATCAGGGAACAGGGATAATTGCCCAGGCGATACGTTGGACTGACCGCGGTTGTGATAGGACAGGTGACACGCGGTACACAGAGCGATTAAGTTTTCAGGGCGGTTGTCCTCCGGTATCCGGTTGCGATGGTGCACCGCCAAAGTTAAAGCACACCGTTCAGATTTGGTTAAGCCGCTTTGTTTGCCGGGTCGGAGCTTACCGGGTCGGAGGCATTGTTGATGGCACTTAGCACAACGCCAGCCTGCGTTTTCTTTCACCGAGAGCGCAATCTGTTGCCAATTGTCGGGATACCTTTTGGGTTTAGGCATAGCTTGTTTCTCTGCAAATAGGGCGATCGCTTTTGCTGTTACCGACTTAATCCAGTTTAGAGAGCTGCGAATCCCCTAAAGATGCCGCTGCTATAGGTTTCCAAGTTTGCTTCAATCCATTGAGCGGTTTCGAGATATCCCAAAGCTACGGCTTGAAGTCGAACAGTGTTTGCATGGAACATATTGGTCGTGTTTGCTTCTCGAACTGCATTAATGCCTTCCAGGATGCGTTCTGGGATTTGAATCGGTTCCTCTGACTCTAGGGAACTAGGCTGTTTTCCCAAGAAACCGAGATATTCCTTTACCCGCAGCTCGAAGTTAGCCTCAGCTTCTCCTAAATTAGTGAAGTATCGGCCGTAGTAGAACCCACCATCCTGAGCATTGTAAAAGTGCGTTACCCATTCTTCATCCTTGCGCCATTCTCTGAGAGTAATGTAACCTGGGGCTTGCCCGCCGTCGCCGGGAATGGGATGTGATTTTAATATGGAGGGGCTTTGAGCGTTCATAAACAATTTGTGTGGGGTGAACTAGGAGAATTTGTAGTCGATCGGCTTGGGCAACTTGAAAACTAAGTAGCAACTGTCGCAGGGGTGTAGAACTTGTTGTGGGTGCATCGCTATTCTTTCATCGGATTAGCTAAGCACGAGGTTTGAGAAATTGTAAAAGTTCGTCTCCATGTTTTCCAATCGGGTTATAGCCAATTGGTAGCCAAAAGTAATCCGAACCCCAATAATCGCCGTCAAAATCTTTGAGCCACCAATCGTCATCTACACCGCCCAAACAAATCTTTTCTACGTTGAAGTAAAGCTTAATTCGTTGAAAATTATTAGCCATCGGTTGAACCATCAATCAAAAAGCTGGGGGGTACTCACCAGCAGGTTGCCAGTTACTATTAATTAGCCTACCCGTTCTTGCTGCACAGTAGTTCCTGTCCAAAAAAGAGCGGCGCTTGGGTTCTGAATTACCCGTCTGCTGTATCAGCGTTTCGCGTAACGGGTGGTGGCTGCTAATCAAAAACTCGTTCCTGGTACTAAGCCTTTCGAGATAGCGTTTATGGGGGAGCTGGTCGAATTTACCGCCCACCCCGCGATTGCAGCTAACGCAAGCTAGCACGAGATTCCAGATGCCGTCAATGGGATGAGCGATGTTGTCGTTAATGAGAACGCGGGGGAAAAAGTGGTCTACATCCGTTAAATCGGTCGCACTGCTGATAATCGAAATATCGCCAAAGCAGTAGAAACACTTACCTTTTTGATAGCCATTTAAAGCACCGCGACACGAGGTAATGTTGACACGGCGAGCGCGACTCTGAGTAAATAGCAGGCTTTCGTCGAGGTCGCAACCAATGGAGATTAGGTTGCGGGATACTTTCAACTCCCATGCCGTTTCCACCAACCGCCACCGCGCGTCAACCTCTTGGGGTAAGTTCTGCCCCTGGTTTCCTTCCAACATCCCAAATAACTCATCGGTCAGAGCGATCGCTTTAGCACCCCGGCTTTCACTGCTGAAGAAACGCACAGGTGTCTCCGCTTTATTGACGTTGTGAAACGCATCAATTACGCAACTGAAGCCAAGCTTGACTGTTACCTCAACTAACTGCTCCTTGCTGATAATGCCTGCGTTAAAATCCTGGCAAGTTCTTAAATATTTGCTGGACGGCGATGTGGTTTGCTTTGGAACTAGGCTCAAGTGTTCGCAAAGGTTCCGTGCAAATGGCTCTGCCAACTCCTCCAAGGTGATGATGCTTTTACCACCGGGCGCTAGCTCCAACAACGACTGAGCTAGCGCAAACTTGTACGAGGCGACGTTCTTGCCAAAGAGAATGATGCCCCGCCAATAATCTTCTATTGATGGTGCATCTCCCCAAAACTGTGACATACGCGCCTTGACAATAGTTCGTAAACTAACTACACTAGCTAGCAGGTTATCAAAAAGGCGATCGCCCGAGTCCGGTCAAAGTCAAGAGCGATCGCCCTGTACCCAAAGCAAGTTCGGATACAAGTATGAAAGCACAGATTTACGTCAACAGGCACATCACTGCCGCCAATAAAAAAGCTAGCAAGCTGAGGGGAACCTTGGTGGACGAGCGGGCCATCAGCATCAACACTTACTTGGGGTCGGTCTATGCCAAGCGGGTAGAGTTCACAGGCGGCTGCGTGTTGGTTCAGGATGCGAGCAAAGCTCGGTGTTCGGGAGCGACTATTTGGATTGAAGCTGCATTCGAGAGTTTGGTGATAGACGGGGTAGCAGCAGACCGATCGATGTTCAAAAAGGAGGGAAGATGACAGTCATTCAGACAATCCAACAATCAAAGCGTATTTAAAAATACCTGCATCCCGCGCAAGTTGAAATCGACAGTTTCTTCACTAGCAAGATATTAGATATGTTCAAAGGCAAAGAATACATGACCGGGCGGCAGCAAGTCCTTGTTGCAGAATTCGAGGCTGAAATTGAATCGGAGTACGCACTTTGTATAGCTCAGCTCCAAAAAGCCAAGCAAGCGATTGAATCGGGTACGACAGGCTTAACCGAACAAGAGCAAAACTTAGCCAATTCCGAAATTGACGCGCTCCGCAAGTATTGGCACGAGCGGTTAGAAGCTCTCATCAATCTTGCATCCTGGAGAGCGCCACAATTGCTCCAACAATTAAACGAAAAATATCTTCAGGATATTCATTGACGCACCTTTGTGCAACGGCAATCTATTCATCACCTAAACCAATAACTCGGAGCCTAGCATCATGTATCACGAATTAGTCGAAAGACTCGCGCTTATACTAGCCAAAACGGAGGGATGGGAAATTGAAGATATTCATGGCAACAATCCGAGAATGAAAGTGTATTTAAAAATGGCGGCAGCCTGCTTGGGTGAAATAGACAATTATCTCGAAGAACAAGCGGTTGAATTCGCAGATTTAGAAGTTAATGCAAGGTATGAGATGCCTCACGCTTTAGACCAACAGTAATGAGTTTATATTAGTGCAATTAATCCTAGTTACACTAATCTAAATAACCCAATAGCTTCACAGGTAAAAATGTTCACTCTACTTCCCCAAGCGGAAAAAATCAAAACGCTTAGAAAATAATGCTGTATTTAGTTCAACTCAAATTAGAGGGCAAAACTTTTTTTTCTTATCGCAATTCAAATGGTGTATGGATACAGTGTCTCTCTTTTTCCGAAGCTACTCCATTCAAAACACACAAAGGGGCTTGGGATGCACTCAAGCGAGTTCACAAATATTGCAATGAATCTGGGTATGACTCATTGCAGAAAGCAGGCTATGAAATAGACGTGATTGCACTAACTGAAGCTGAGGTTCAAAGTCACATCTCTGAAGAGGAGCAAAGAAGGCGAACTTACATTGTTGAAGATAATAAAAGGAAAATTTACCTATACGGACGCGAAGCTGAAAAGCAAGTGATGGAATTTTTCCTATCATCTTCTATCGGTACCCCAGTCAGGATTTACAAAAGGTTCTCATTTGATTGGGAGTTGGCAGAAATTACTAATATCAATTCAGATCGCTTTGAGGTCAAGGGTATTGAATTTGAATTACTTACAGGTAAAAATCCTGAGTTTTTAGCTTTACCTCCTGATGATGAGGTGAGCGAAGCTATTATCTCTCAGCAATTGCTAGAAGATTTTACAGCAAACTACTGGAAATGGAATCTGACCCCGGAACAGCAAATTACTATTGCTAAAATCCTCGCAACCTCTTTCGTAAATTCCTAACACTCCCTCAATTTAATAGTCAAAACAGAAACAACAAAGAGCAACAAAATGAATCAACCCAATCAATACGATACGGTACTCGGTGGCAATAGCCTTGGGCCACCCCCAGGAAGCGCGGTTATGGGAATAGCTAACAGATACTCGGAACCAGAACACCGCCAATTTTGCTTGGACATGGCAGCAGCTCAGTTGCCAGTCACTCATTATGATGGTCGCTTCTTTTGGTCGGGCCCATCTGCGATAGTGGATGACCTCCAAGATGTTCTCGGCGCAACTAAAGTCAAGTGCGTTTGGGATGAGCTGGATTCTCGGTTTGTGGTGTATCCCAGAGCCTACAGCAGCGAGGCGATCGCTCTAATGCGAAGTTTAGATGAGGCAGACATTCTCAGCATTTACTTTTTTGTGAAAGCAGGAACGCAGCCACACAAAAGACTGGCAGAGAATTGCTTGAAAACTATCCATTCAGAATTGGGTTTAAAGGTGGAAATTTTAAAACTTATTACAAGGGAGGGTGTTTCATGACTAAATACGTTCAATAATTCAGACATTTACTCAAGGTTTAAATGCCTTGCAGGTAGAATCATTACAACCAAAATGAGGAAAACAATCAATGAAAGTACCAGTCACTTGGGAAGATGCCCAAAGCTTGCCCATCCCTGCGGATGATGAATTAGAACTCGTAGCAGGGTTAACAATGCAAGAGCAAAACTTAAGTGCCAAATACTTTGCTAAACTTATTCACAGTTAATCACCGAGAGGAAGTTTCATGTTTGCTGTCAAGCGGGCGCTAAAATTAAATAACAAGGAAGCGACGTTGATGGCAAAACACGCAGGATTCCGGCGTGTAGTATTTAACTTTGGGTTAAGTTTGCGGACTCAAATGTATAGTGAAGGGCAATTCACGGACTCAAGGATACTCACTGAAGTCAGAAAAGTTCTCACCAATCATGTCAAGAAACAGCCTGAATTCGCTTGGATGAACCAATTGTCTAGCCGAGTTTACCAAAATGCTTTGATTGACTTGAAGGATGCGTTTAGTCGATATCGTTCTGGAAAAGCAGGTCATCCGAAATTCGCTAGTCGTCGAGACGGTCAATCTTTTTCAGTTGATTCGTCTAACGGCAAAGTTTTGCTAAATGCTGGCAGAACTATTAAGATTCCTACATTGGGAACTTTTCGACTTGTTGAACCATTAGAATGCGCTTACGTGTCTCAAACTTTTACGATTTCAAAAGAAGGAAATCGGTGGTTTGTTTCTTTCTGCATTGATGCAGAACGTCTCCCGGTTCAGCAGTCTGAAGGTTCTGTAGGAATTGACATCGGCATCAAGTCATTTGCTACACTGTCAACCCAGCAGGTTTTTGATGCACCAAAACCGTTGAAGCAAGCGAAAACCAAGCTTGCTACCTTGCAGCGCAAAGCATCTAAACAGGTAAAAGGCTCTCGAAACCAGCGTAAAACCTACAAGAAAATTAGCCGACTCCACGCACGGATAGCTCGCATTCGCTTAGATTTCCTCCACAAGTTGACCACTTATTTAGCTAAAACTTTTAAGCTAATTAAGATTGAAAATTTAAACGTCAAAGGAATGATGGCGAATCATAAGTTAGCTGGAGCAATATCTGACCTTGGGTTTTACGAATTTAAACGTCAACTCGATTATAAGTGCCAAATGTATGGAGCTAATTTGGTACTGGTAGACCAGTGGTTTCCTAGTACCAAAACTTGCTCGAATTGTGGCAACAAAAAAGATATGCCACTAAGCGTTCGGACTTTCGACTGTCCTGCTTGTGGCATATCTTTGGATCGGGATTTTAACGCAAGTTTGAATATTTTAAATTGGGAACCCTCGGCTTGAGGGGAATAGCCTACTTATCTTGGGATTAGCCGTCTACCCAACAGCGTAGGAAGTGAACTCGAATTGTGTCTAAAAATGAGTTTAGACAAGTTTAGATAAGTTTCACGAAGCAGGTGTACAGAGTATACCGAGATAGAGGAGGAAGAGCTCTTTTTGATGGCTCTTGTTACTATTTTGCACGCCAAGCCGGTTTCAGAATTCCTGAAGAAAAGTTTCCAGAGTTTTTGGAGTTCTGTAAAGCCAAATGGACGCTCATAATCCAGTACCTAGAAACCGAGTATCGAGTCCGCTAGTCGGTTAAGTTGCAACACAATTAAGCTTTAAGTAGGCGCTATCTAAAGCTTGGTTGCCACATAGTAGAGAAGAACACAGATTATGTTTGTAGCTCAATCCATCAGACAACCCGACCAGTTTTACTACGCCCATACTTTGTCGAGTGCTAAACGCTGGAAAACGCGCAGGGGTGCTGACAAAGCTGTTGCTTAATACCCCAACGGTTACGTAGTAATCGCAGAAGCAGAAATAGGTTCGCCTGAACATCAAGAGCTGTTTCTGATAGCTCGCACCCAAGTAGAAAAAGCAGCAGAACAGGCTTATCGGAATCATAGTTCCGAGGCTTTCTCACCCGAATACCCTGACACTTATTTTGAAGAATTGGCGGTGCGGGCTTGGGAACGCTATCAGCAGCAGCGGTTGCAGGAGGCTGCGAGTTGAGCTTGTACGCCACCACATTCAAAAAGGATGTCCAAGTGCGCTACCCTCGATAAATTAGTAGAAAATACTTTTTGCGTTAAAGGGCAGATAAATGACAATAAACAAGCCTCTTCTGGAAACTTTGCAGTCCATTATTGCTACAAAAGAGTTCAGGCTTGTTAATGCAGACAGCGCTCGGTGGAATATTACCGATGCAAAAGGAGTTATTTATGCGACAGTTGCCGAACGACTTTACGGCGGTTGGGAATATACTTTAGCTGAATCACTCGAACTATCAACACTGGACTGGATTGAAAAGCAAATAGATTTAGTGCTTTCGAGCGGCTTCTTCATTCGCGTTACGCAAGGAAGAAGCAACAAAATGTACTACGTTATTCGTTTTGGTACTAAAGAGAGTTACTTCTATGTTACAGAATTAACTAATGGCTTTAAACTTGACCTTAGCAACGAGATACAAAATGCCAAGCAATTCAAAACATCTGACAGTGCCTTGAAATTTATGTCGTGATATGTGACACCCGGAATTCGTGGCGCTAATGTTTATAATCAATATGAGGTTGCCATCGTAAAAATAGAACAAAGGAAAAAAAATGCCTAAAAATTCCTGGACATCCGAAAAGTTAGAACAATTCCTAGTTCCTAATGGGTCAATTCAATTGAACTATCAATGTATGGCGATCGTTCAGCAGCGGTTGCAGGAGGCTGCGAGTTGAGCTTGTACGCCATCAGATTCAAAAAGGATAGCAAAGTGCGCTATGCCACCGAAACGCAGGGAAATCCCGAATACAACGCCATTGATTCGGCTACTTTGGAAGGAGCAAAGAAATGGAAAACGGAACGGGGTGCTAAAAAGTATCTTGAATCTCATGTTTTGGTGGGGCGGCAAGGTGAAAAAATCCAAGCCCGGTGGACTGAGATCGAAGTTGTGGAAATCTCAGCGCAGCAACAATGGCATACCAATAATCCAAGCGTTATCAAAGAAGCCAAAGCTAAGTACGATAGCAAGCGCCCCGTGTACTCGTTTCGCCCCAAGCCTGAGATTCTAGAATGGTTAGAGAAGGAGCGATGTGAGGATGAAAGTGATGCCGATTTGCTCAACCGGAAGCTGGGAAAGTTGATGAATCTGGAACAACAATCAGGAGGAGATTGTGGACGTTGAAACAATTAAGGCAACATTACTGTCAGAAATCGAACAATTAGAGGAATCGTTGCAGATAATTGCGCGCCGGGTCAAAGAAGGCAAGGCAATAGGTTCGCACACGAATGTGGATGCTTCCAAAGTTAACAATTTGATTGGCAAATATCAATTGTTGGTGGCGATGTCAAACAAAGTAACCGAAGTAACCGAACAACAAAGCGATGAACAATCCAACTGAAACTACCGATATAGAGCAATTCAAAGGATACTTGCAAGATTTAGTTGCTGTCATGAAAAAAGTACCCGGCAGAACGAATTGGAAGTACCGGGGCTTTGAGGAATTGGTTTTAGAGTGCGGAAGGGTGATGGAACCCAAACCGCTACCCAAAAACATCAAACAAGGTCAACCGAGATTGTGCTACGCCAACTGCCAGCGCTTACTCTTAAAAAACCGCAGCCTCACTTACGTGGAGGGTTATGCAATGGCGCAAGGCGTGTCTATCCCGCTGCATCATTCTTGGCTGCTCGATGCCAACGGATACGTCATCGACCCGACTTGGGAAACTCCCGGCTGCTGTTATTTGGGCATTCCCCTGGCGACATCGTGGGTAAAATCAATTTGGGATTCTCGAAAGCAGAAGGGGTACAGTGATGAATTGAGCATTTTGCAGGGGAATCATCTCGAAGATTTTTCGATTTTCAAACAAGGATTTCCGGCAGAGGCTCTTGCTTAACTTTCCATTACTTAAAGACCATGCCCATCAACTCTAATTATCAATCCACAAAAGAGGAAATTAGGAATGACTAATTACATCAACACTATGGAGCTGGACGAACTAACTCACGATTTTTTATCCAGTTTGCCTTCTCACACGCACATGAGTTGGACGGAGTGGCAGAAAGAAGCAGAAGCCTACGGGTTGAATGAGAATGAGATTGCTGAATTACAGCAGTACCTTGAGGTAAACAAGCAGCTCACATCCCCTATGAGATTTGCGGGTCGGCAGTGGTGGCTGACTAAACAGGAAATCGAACACGTCGAACTAATCAAGCAGTATTTTCCTAGCAATTGGGAAGATGAAGTTTTAGATAGGATGCAACGAGGCGATTTGGGGTACTTAAACAAAGATTGGCGGTTAAAAGAAAGGAAGCAAACTAAGCGAGTTAAACAACAATAACAGGCGCAGCATAAAAGATGGTTGAAGGGGGTGGATTCAATGAATATCGCAGACGCAGCTAAAGAATTTGCAATTGCCCAACACGGCACTCAAAAATACGGCGATCGTCCCTACTCGTACCATCTAGCTCAAGTATCTCAATTGCTGGCTGAATTCGGGTATGCAGGCGATGAAGCGATTGCAGCAGCAGGATGGCTCCACGATACGCTAGAAGATACGCCAACAACTTATGAGATGCTTGTGTCTGAATTTGGGGAAGAAACGACCGATATTGTGTGGGCTGTAACCAGTGAGCCGGGGGGAAATAGAGTCGATCGCTTTCGTAAAACTGCCTTAAAAATTCAGTCCAACAAAAAAGCTTTGATTGTTAAATTGGCTGATAGAATCGCTAACACCGAAGCTAGCCTCCAAAGCAATCCCAAGCTCTATAAAATGTACGTCAAAGAGTTTCCCCTATTCAAAGAACTGCTGTACAATCCCCAAGATGTCGAACTAATGCCCTTGTGGAATCGATTGGAAAGCTCGAACAAGTAAACTCAATAGAACAGGAAATTTACCGTGAATACCCTCACCAAAACCGTCTCAGGAGAGCAGATAAAGCGCTACTTAGAAAGTGTAGTTGCAGCAATCGAAGTACCGCTCGCCAGAGCAAATTGGAAGTATCAACGCTATGAAGAATTAGTCCTAGACTGCGGCTTCATTATGGAACCCCAGGCGCTACCCGAAACGATCGAATGTGGCGCACCGAAGTTTGGTTACTGGAATTGCCAACAGTTAGCATTTGCCGATAACAGCCTCACCTACGTCGAAGGATACGCCCTTCATGCCGATGTTGGATTTCCAATTAGCCATGCTTGGTTGCTCACACCCGATGGATACGCTATCGACCCAACTTGGGATTCTCCCGGTTGCTATTTTGGAGTTCCGCTCTCTACAGCATGGGTAGAGTCTGTTTTAGCAACCCGCACTCGCATGGATAATCTCAGCATATTTGATGGCAATTATATCGAGAAATTCTCGCTGCTCAAAGATGGATTGCCGATTGATGCTTTTGCTAACTTATTGCGGTGAACTCAACGCTGCGGATTATCTATCGCTTGCATCGTTCCTTTGATTGTTCCACAGCAATTGTACGAGCAGTTGCAAGTGTTCGAGTTCGGGCTCGAAGCCACAAGCCTCTTCCCAAGCCTCGGTTAAAGCTGCCCATCCTTCGGGAGTGTCCGGTTTTTGGCGCATTAGGGCGATGAAGTTGGTGGCGGTGCGCGCTTTTGCCGGGTCAATCCCCAACCTCACCAGTTGCAGCTCGAATGGGGGATGGCTGCTGTTGGCGAGGATGTCAGCGTAGTCGGTGTCCAGCAAATCGATTTGTTCGAGCGGCGAGTCAGTCATTTTCTGTATTCCATATTTCTTAGTGCCTCACCATCATTTCACGCTTGTCTGACTCTTGAGCGATCGCCAAGTGAGAGCACACAAAATAGACAGCAGCAGAAACTCGCTTGACGAGCGCACACAGTCCCGGCGCCCCCTGGGTTTTTTAGTTGGTGATTCCTGGGATGACGAGTGTTGGTGAGGAAACTTGAAAACCAGTGGCTACACAACTTCGCTATTTCGCTTGCCTGACTGGGAGTAGCGATGGGGTACGTATTTCTTTACACTGCGTTCTCGAACAGTGTGTATTTTGGCTTTACCTATTCACTTGCACACTAAGTTTAACGAGAAATATAAGTAGAAATCATCAAAAAGTTCTCTTTTAGAAAACTGCCTTTAACTACAGCTATGTTAATCACAAAATCCTAATATTTTAAATGCTTTAGCTTCCCAAGCTTCGTAGGACTCTGGACAAGTCAGGAGAATATGAACTCCCCGATTTAGAATATCTTCTAGCGAGGTATTTAACGGAATCTCCTGAATTTGACTATTTTCCGGTAACGGGACTTCATAGCGCTGCGAATCTGGTAAAAAATTCTGAATATTATCAATAGCTACTTTTACTATAAGGTCTAATAGAGCCTCTGAACAGATAAAGTTGAAATCATATTCTTGGGGATAAGCTTTTTTGTAGTTCTCCCAGGCGCAACCTATTGTAATTACACTCTGTTCGTTTTGTTGGTTAGGAGTCAGTGCTTTATAGCAAGCATATACTCGTGCTGACAAAGGCGGATGTTCGTCCCCCAAATCAACATCGAAGGGCTTGTGGCCCGACCGAAGTCCCATATCGACACATGAGATGTAGTGAGCTGCTCCACAAGCAAAAGTGCCGAAAATGTCACAGAAAATTTCATTCAATCTGTCTGTATTCCAATACTGCACTGCTTGGTCAATTTGTTGATTCCGTTCAATTTTTCGCTCAGGAGTTATTCGTCCAGACTTCTGGCGCAACTCATTGAAGTGTAAGTAAACTAAGATACCGAGATTTTCAGCTATTTCGTGAAATTTCTGAAAAACATCATGTCCCAGCTCATGATAGAGCCCAGGCATTTCTAATAGTGAAACTGCCTGTTGTGGTGGTGCAGTAATTAGTGGAGCCTCTGGTGGAGTTGGAAGAATAGCGAGTGGACCCTCCAGGTTTACAGCGATATCCTTGATCCAAAAAAGACCACATCGCTCTGCGCTTAAGAGGAGAAGTTTTCTTAAAGCTAAGTCAGCTTCGCTTTCCTTCTGAAGTGCTGGTAAGTAATGATAGTTAATGATAAAAGTAGAAAATTCAATGTCATGAATAATCGGAAGTGCTCTAGGAAGCAGCCTTGAATGACCAATTTCTACAATCGACTGAAGGCGTTTGTGAAGAGTCTGTGCCTGTTCTAGCTGCCCTTGGAGATAATTTACCAACCATTGATGTTCTACTTTTTTACTTCCAAGAGTCTGAAGCTCTTTATTAAGTCGAAATAAAACGACTGCGTATTCAGCGGTCTTGGCTTTGAGATACTCCAAATTTGCCATAGCTTAACGGAAATAAAGGCGCTGGAGGTCTTCAGCAAATTGGCTATCTAAAAGTGAGAGAATGTCTTCTAGAATTGGCATATCTGCATCTCTTAGTTGCTCGGAAGCTTGTAATCTGTTAGCAAGCTTTTTAAGATCCTGCTGCCAGTCTTCCAGAGGCTTCTTGTGATTCTTAATCCGATAGACAAGCACCTGAATATCTGTTGGAATGGCTTGACCTTCTCCCAGTACCGCTTCCAGACGATTGACAAAATTGTGAAGGATATGCCGGCTGCTCAATACATCTTCATCTGAAAAACCCAGGTCAACAGTTTTACCCAGGGCTTCAGCCTCTAGCGCCAGTAGAGCTGAGTTTAGTTCGCGGAGCAGTTGCTGCTCGCGATCGAGATGTCCAGATACGAACCCTAATTTGCTCATAAGTTCGCTTCCTCCTTATTAAGGATTGTATCATCTAAATTATCAGATTCAATTTCTTGTAACTCTTCTTCATCTTCCTCCTCAATTTGCGGGCGGAACGTTTCGCGCAGAGCTTGATCCGTCCACCGGATGGTTACTGGAAGTGCAATCTCGATATTTGGCGCGTTCCAATTTAGGTGTGTAAGATAATACGCATCTTCTGCAATATCTTGGAGGTTAAAATTACCAATGGTTTCCACAACTTCCAAGAGTAAATTGCTGGCTGTTTTACCACGCGAACTATCCCATGTTCCAGGTCTACCCGTAGTGGTTAGGATAATCCTTTGCGAATCTAAAATCAAGTAAGTCCCAAACAGCGTATTTTGCAGGAATTCTCGGCTATTTTCCTCTACCACAGTAAACAAACGCACAGGTAAGTGACTCTTACGAATTTCTACGACGGCACAGCGAAAATCTTCTGGTAAAATATCCTCCTTTTTTAGACGTGCTACTGTTTCTTGGAGCGCTAAGCTTTCACTAGGCCACCACCGACCATCCCGATGAATAATAATGCTTTTAATTTGATGACCATCTTGAACGATAGACCGAATAGTTTCCTCAAGACGCTTGCGTAACTCTGGCTTCTTGATAGCTTCGTGCATTCGCCCTCTTACGGTAGAGTTCCCGAAGTGTTGCTGGATTAGCCTTCCACCTGTTCCGTAGAGAAAATGATATCCAACTTTGCCAAACAGCAAATCGATACCAATGTGCAAATCGTGATGTAACGGATCTGCTATAACCCAGGGTTGGATACCAGCTTCAGTTGATACCGCTAGAGCTAGATTCTGTAACTGACTCGCAGCCAGTTGAGAATTGTGTTTCCTTGCAATGTTCCAAACTACTCTTTCAGTCACGCATTGGGACAGAACGGGGCTGAGGGCTTCCTTCAATTCACCATGTACGGTTTCTAAGAACTGATCCCATAGAACAATAATTGCTAAAGATTTAGAATTGCTCGATCGTACCTCTGCCAACATACGAAGCAATGAGCTTCCCCTACGTTCGTGGCGCCCAATTTGATACGCTCGTTGCTGGACAATCTGAGGAGATTGTCCTGTCTGTTGTTTAATTTCATCCTGTAAGTCTCGCACAAAAGTCTCGCGAGTGTCCCTCTCAAGTATTTGTGGATATAACAGAATTAAGTTAGGAATCGGCTCATTGTGGTATGCTCCATTTCTATAAAGTGTTGATAGCTTACTTGATGCCCAACCCATAATCCGCTTATCGAAGAGCTGATTTGTCTTAGGAGGAACTGAACCATTAGGAAATGGCTTATGAATTTCACCCTTTCCAAGTTCTAAGCGCGGAGGAATAAAAATGGTTCTTTCTTTTTTTAAGTAAGACTGCTGAATGGAAACTGATATATCTTCATATTTCACGTCAGACAGTTCGTTAAGGAAGGTTGAGATAGTATTGACTCGTTCGTCTGGAGCCATCTGAGAACGAATTGAGCATTTCCGAATTCCTTCATATTCGGTTGTGAAAATAGGAAAAAGACGCGAAATAGGTACTGCTATAGATGTTTCTTTTGCCCGATCTTGTACAAGAATTGCTGCTTCCTTGGGATGAACGGTGATATTTGGATAGCGGGAACAATAGTATTCGTATATAGTTTTTTCTGGCAAATCAAAAGTATACTCATTGATAGTTTTTTCTGTATTTCCTGTATAACGACACGGAATTTTTACAGCATTATTATCACGTAAAAAATAAGCCCTTTCATCAGCTCGAATGGTTAAATCCAGGTGTTTTTGTAAAATATTCTGCTTTTCCTCCTCCGTATACTCTTGTAGAGATTTTTTGCTAACGTATTTCGTTCGTATATCAGCAGCCAAGTGAATCCCGCCATCTTGCAATAAAACAATACCAAATTTTAGTCCGCGGTAAGCATTAATAATATCTCTTTCTACTCCTTCGTTCTCAGGAACTTGACGAAAAAATAATGTCCAATCAGACCGCCAAAATTTATCTTCAAAAGCCTGAAAAATATCTGTAAAAGGTCTTTCCAACATTCGACAGACCAGCTCTCTCTCACTTCCAACAGCCTCTTCAATGGTTACTTCAAAGGTTTTATCTGTCACTTCAATATGATAAACCTTATCAGGCACATCTGTGATTTCCACAGTATGGCCTACAGAAGGGCTACTTCCATCAGGAATTAAAAATCCAGTTCCATCAAAACGTGTCGTAGGATAAACTGGGCAGCGCAATTCTTCACGCCATAATCTATCAGCCCACCGTTGGATTCTGATAGATTTATTATTATCTTGCGGTACTTGCTCTAGCACTTTCAATAGACGAAAGCGGTAACGTGTCTTTTCAAGACCTAGTAAGGGATATAGTGTTGCTGCAAGGTGTCTATTTGGTTCTATTTTATTCATACTTCAAGCACTCTTTGGCAAAGTTTTTTAAACTGGCATTGCTGACAAATTCTAACAGAGTTAGCAAAATCAAAATCTTCTAAGCTAAATTTTATTTCACCATCATTATTGCTAAATCGCTGAACGTAAGCAATACTACGACGTATGGAGGAAAGCGTATATTCCCGTTGTTCTAGATCCATTTTAAATGTCTCATGCTTTACCGGATCGCTTCCAAAATAAACTACGTGAGCCTTAATACTTTCTAAAGGATACTCTAAAGTCAAGTGAGGCCAAAGTTGGTACACACTTACTTGGAATTCCGCTTGCGAATTTCGTCCTGATAGTATTGATGAAGAGTTCCCTGTTTTCCAATCGAAAATCGTGAATTTTTTATCGGGAGTAACCAAGGCGAGATCTACTTTAGCTATGACTTGGACATTATCAATTACAAAACCTGGTGCGTGAGAACCGTAAATATTAGGTTCAATCCAGATTTGCTTTGCACTTTGAACTGCTTTTGTAAGTTCGGTCTGTTCTACCCAAGCAGTAAATCGGTTAACTAATGCTTCGAGAAACTGGAGTATTACCTGAGAGTTTTTAGCTGAAAGTTCCAGGTCATATTCATGCTCAAACAGTGCTAATCCACCAGCCTTGTCAATTAACTGAGGAGTCTCGCGAAAACTTCTACTCTCAGAAAAAGCCCATTCTTTTTCTATCTTATTTTTTAAACTCCTAAGCCATGTTTTAGATAGCAAAGAGTCTCTCCGTAGAATACGTTTGAGGGAGTTAGCAACTACAGAATGGAAAATATTTCCCTGCCACATAGGGATATTTGTTAGCTTTTTTAAAAAGGCTATTTCCTTGAGTGTAGTATCTCGGCTGTTAATTCTAGCAGGTGCAAGATAGTCGAAGTAATATTGTCGTTCACAAGTATTCAGGACTTGAGCACGACTAACCGACCAGTTATTTTTCAATTTTTATACCCCCTTTTTTAATCAATAGCTCTTGTGTTAATGAATAGTACGGTTACTTCCTACTGTTTCTTACTGTACACTGCTGCGACCATCGCCTCAAACCGAATCATCCATCCACCCGCAAGCCGAACAATCCCAATGAACCGGGGGCGTTTCATACTGGGGGAACGGGCGTTCACACCGGGGACATCGGCCGGTAAACAGTGGGTGCGTGTCCAAAAGTTCTAATTGTTGCTCTCGTGTCCACCGTTGCCGGGGTTGCAGAATCAATTCGCCGTTGTAATAGGTCGCGCCCTCGGGTTCCCACAGTTCCTCCGGTTCGGCGTTAGGGTTTTCTCGAAAGTCAATGCAAGTATTAGTGTTAGGGCCTGTGGGATGCACGGCACAGATGAGGTATGGGTTGCGGCCGTAGAGGAGACAGCGATCGCACTCAGGGAGTTTGGGCATGGGGCGTGTTGAGGTTTTTGGTCTGGGTTTAGTTTCCCAAAAATTGAGGTGTTGGTGGCGATCGCGGAACCATGATTGCAATCTTCGAGATTTCACAACAAATCCCCTCTGATTGTTTGCAGTCTAAATTCCCTAGTACAGCTCGGCGTAAATACACAGACTATTAGACCGCCAAGACTTTACCCTTATATGTCCACTTAAAAGGCTTTGCCATTGTTTGATTAAAGTAGTTAATAAAATTGAGGATGCGATTTTTCAGATCGTACTGACTGGTGAAACTTGCTATGCTTGAGTAATTTCCGCACTAAAATGCTGAACCAAATCTCTATTTGATTAAGCCACGAAGAATGTTTTGGCGTGTAGTGGAAAACAATTTGATGTGTTGGGTCACTTAAAAAAACAGCACGAGATTTCATGGATTGAAGTATGCCGCTTTTTCCCTTAATACCGAGGTCGATATCTAAGCCTTCTTTTTCTGCGACCAAACGCACCAATGATTCAGATTGGTGAGTATTCAGACAATCCATAATCAGATGCCATTTTTGGGCATCGGGGTCAGTTTCAATGATGTGACGAATATTCAGTACAAAATCGGATTCTTTTCTCGAATCTCCGCAAGTTGGCTCGATAATCTTACCATTCGCAATATTGAAATTCGCTATCAAGGTCTGCGTGCCATGACGAATATATTCAAACTCTCGAATTGCAACTTTTGCGGGTCGCATTGGTAAGTCTTTTTCGAGACGCTCAATGGCTTGAATTCCTGTCATCTCATCAACCGATATAGTGTGTTCTCCATTTTGACTGCGTTCAATCGCAGTCAGATATAAGCCTGTAATATCTTTAACTTTTGCATCAAATTCTTCATCCACAGGGGGGGGTTAACCAGTAGCGCGAGGCGTGTGGTTTAAGTTCTGCTTCTTCTAATAATCTGCCAACATGGCGGACTGATATACTTTCAATAATGCCTTGTTTCATGATTTCCTCCGCCAGTTCTCTCGCCGTCCAATGACTTATTGGTCGTCCATAATCGGACGGTGAGGAACAGGCAAGTGCAAATAACTCAGTTACTTGTTCCATGGTAAATTTTACTGGTGCGCCAACACGCTCTTGATCTTGCAATCTTTGCAAAATCGATAAGTCTTTTCCCTCGCTTTCCAACCATCGGTTTCGCCATAAGCGAGCCATCTGTCGGTTAATCTCTAGGCTTCGGGCTATTTCACGATGGTTTTGACCATCTGATGCCATGAGAATTATTTTGGCTCGTAGCACTAGCTGTTGGGGCGTTTTGTGTTTGTCGATCAACTTCTGAAGTTGATGACGCTCGCCATCGCTTAAATTTAATATTTTAGGCATTAATAAGGCCATCTCTGACTCCTCGATCACCCACCTAAACGGGTCTCAGCTAACTATGTTATTCTACCACAAATATAGTCTGTGTACTTACGCCGAGCTGTACTAGCCTTCAGCATCTGCAAAGTGGAAAAATTCAAATGCTTCAAATTGGTAGACGATTGGCTCGTGTTTTAGTAGGCAGTTCTAAGACTTTCCTTTCTCTACAAAAGTAAGTTGAAGGGTAGGATGCGGTACACTTTACTTTCTCAACATAGGTCGTACCTGTAATCTCTAGAAGTTCTAATTAGAACCGCTATAAATAGGGTTCCGAACAGGACTCTACTGCTCTTTTTACTGCTCGGTCTGTTCACGGGTTAATAACAAAGCTTTTTGGATGGCTGCTTTTCCTTCTTCCGTTCTGTCTACAGCATTGAGTACAAATCCCAGGTTATAGTAAGCTGCCGCATAGCTTGGATCGAGTTCGATCGCTTCTTCAAATGCTGTAATTGCTGCATCAAATCGACCTTGATTACCAAGTAATTGTCCGAGGTATTGATATACAACAGCCGAATAGGGTGCCAGTTCTGTGGCGCACTGAAGTACGGTGATAGCATCTTCGTATCTGCCCTGCTTATTCAAAGCAATACCTAAATGGTAATGTGCAGCAGCAGATTGAGGAGCAACCTGAATTGCCTGTTGAAAATTAGTAATTGCCTCGCCGTATCTCTCTAGATTTACAAGTACCATACCAAGACCAACAAAAGCCTGTGGTTGGCTCGAATCAATCTCGATCGCTTTTTGATAGACTGTCATAGCCTCGGAAAATCTTTGCCACTCGGCTAGTGTGGCAGCCATATTCAGGTAAGCTGCTGAATAATTAGGTGCAATCCTAATAGCGTTTTGGTAGGCCCAGATAGCTTTCTCACCTTGACCTTGATAATCCAAAGCCATTCCTAGCTTGAGGTAGACATACGCATTATCAGGATCGTGCTTCAGAAAACGCCTCCATATTGACTCAGCCTCAACATATTCACCAGCTTGCTGTGCTAAATCTCCGGCTTGAAATAGTTTTTCCAAATCCATAAATTTTCTCCCCCATGCAAAAGACCAATAACAGCATCAAGGTGGTGAGGGTCGTAGGGTTCAATTTGCATTCCCAGATGAACTCCTGTTAACTCTGAAAGCTTATGAGAGCATACTACAATACTCTACAATGTCAGATAGCTGGGCTTTGAATGCTTACAGATTTACTACTTTCGCTGATTAACTAGCAATGACCCCAGTGTGGGAGGCACCATCTTAAGGCGTTGAGGAGGGTTTGATGACCAAAACAGGATTAGGCATTCAAGAATTACTGTATTGTGAGCGATCGCAAATTCTAGCAATTGCCCAAAAGCACGGAGCCTATAATGTGCGCGTATTCGGTTCGGTAGCGCGGGGGGAAGCGACCCCAGAAAGCGATATTGATTTGTTAGTGGATTACGATTTAGAAAAAATCACGCCTTGGTTTCCAGGTGGACTATTGCTTGATTTAGAACAACTGCTCAATCGCAAGGTCGATATCGCCACAGTAGATATGTTGAAAGAACGCATTCGGGAGCGCGTTTTGCAGGAAGCTGTACCACTATGAGGCGAGAAGCGGAACGGCTGCAAGATATATTAGATGCAATAGCCGCAATTGAGCGATATGCAAGTCAAGGCAGGCAGGCATTTGATAATCAAGAATTAATCCAAATTTGGATTGTTCATCACCTGCAGATTATTGGAGAAGCAACAAATGCGTTATCGTCCGAGTTGACTAGCCGATATTCGTCCGTGCCTTGGGCGCAAATTGTAGCGTTTAGGAATCTTGTAGTGCATGAATATTTCAGAGTATCGCTAAACCTAGTTTGGGTGATCGTACAGAATAATTTACCTCCGTTGAAGGTAACAGTACAACAGATTTTACAGGAGTTGCTAGATACGTGAGTTCAGCAGCGTTTCTGGCAGCAGCGTTTTTCCTAAGAGTTTCTGATGACCGTAAAAGCGCCCCCTGGTCTAGGGACTTCAATGCCCCTGGACTCACGATTGGGTATTCTGCTCGTCGTGTACATCGACTGCATTTACGGGAAGCCTTGTAAGCGTTACTGAATTCGCTGCGGGTTCAGGACAGTTGTACGTGGTTTTTCGCTCGGCTTTCCCAAATAAAGAATACCGAGACAAGCTGACAATCTTGGTAGGGTGTGTGGACATGGCTGCCGGGAGAGCGACAATTAACCAGGTTCTTGATTTAAACCAATACTACAGCCACTTTGAAATCCCCCGCGTGGGTATCTGAATTGCGCTAGAAGTGAGAAGGGATGTACCCAGAGACGAATCTTGTTATGCGATTCTTTTTCAAGAATCGATGAAAAAATATTATTCAGGCTGTGTCTTCTCTAAATGATATAAGTGAGGGGCGATCGCGCTTTTTGACAATTTGGGACGTAAGGGCGATCGCGCTTTTTCAGCTTCAAGTATTGCGATTAGCTGTTGCCTTCGTGATGTACTGGATAATCACATCAAAATCCTTACGGATTTCTGCCAATTGTTTTACCCAAGTATTAGAAGCATAAATCACTTCCTCTTCCTTCTGGCGAGCGGCTGCAATTTTCTTCTCAATCTCTCCGTAAACCTGTTGCTCAAATTCAAATAGCTGTATTTCAATTTGATTTTCCAAGTCTATTGCTATTGATTGAAATTGACTCGTAATATCGCGACGAACATCAGACATTTGCCTTTCTCGCTCATGTTCTTGTCGCATTTGTAAAATCTCTACTCCTACCGAAACAAGTGCTACAGCCGGCCCCAGGAATTTAGCAGCATTGCCGATATTTTTGGCCATACCAACCGCCTGCCAAGGCTTAAACTTAAAGCCGACAAATTTTCCCACAGCTAAAACACCTTGATGTAGACTGCCTCCCACTACATCTATAGAACGTAGAAAGCCTTGTTGAGCAGCGGTTTCTACAAAACCCCTCGATGCCAAAGTGGTCAGCTTCACCCCAGCCGTCTCACCGATGCCTTTAAGCCAGTTAACTTGGCTTTTTAATCGCTCCACATCCATACCAGCCTCCAGATTTTGGGCTGATATATTTTGATTTTTATCTAGGCAAGCAACAAAACTCTTGACGAGATCACCTTCTAGAACTTTTTTAACCTCCTGCTGAATATCGTCAACTGCTACATTAACAGCTTCTTGCAGTTTGGTTTCTGCTTTCTCATAATGCTTCTGCACGTTGAGTTCAGTTTGTTTATTAAGCCTTTCAAAGTTCGGATCGCTACCTACTGCTGCGGCAAGAGTGTTACCTTCGCTAGCAACTCCTGAAGACATCTCCAGGGCTATATTTTTAACCTTGGTTCGCAGGCGATCGCGCTCTTTACGCACTGTGCGAGATAACCGTGTCAGCACTTCAAAAAAAGCAGAATCTTCGCTAGAGTTGCGAGTAAAGCTCAACTGAGCTTCATCAACGCAGCTTAGAGCAATTCGGACGGGTGTATCAAAACGAGCCAGGGAGCCACGACGCTCTACAAACTGATTGAGAGCCTCAATAAAAGTTGGAAAGCGGCTGATTTCCGTCAGGAAATCATCTTTGCCGTCAATGCCTTCACAGTAGTCTTTGGCATCAATAAAGCCGATAGGAAATTCATCAAGACTGTAAGGCTTCAGTGCATCGGCAAGACTTTGGCGGTAGTTGACAATCTTTTGCTCTTCTTCTCCTGCTTCATCAGACATTTTATTGATAACCAGCATCATTTTCCAGCGATAGCCTTTTTCATAGGCTAACTTTTTGAAATTCTCTGCTGTCAGTGAGTCAAAGAGCATATAGGTGAGGCAGAAAACCAGCAAGTCAGATTTGTTAATCGCCTCATAAGTAATCTCATCGTGATCTTGGCGGTCTGTAAAAAGTCCAGGCGTATCAATTAGCTTGATGCCGTTCCAGTCATAATTGGTAGTTTTATCAGTAGCAATATCAGCATCAATGCGGATATCGCGCCGCCCTGTCATGCCAGAAATGATGGTTGATTTACCTGCACTGTACTGCCCCACAAAAGCTACGCCGAGAATCCCCTGCTCTTGATACTCTTTTAATTCATCGTCCACTTTTTGGCGGATAGCTGTTAGTTCGGCTGTGTTTCCCTGATCCAGTAAGCTCTCAAATTTTACTAGCGTTTTCGTGAAATATCCAGCAACATCAGCAGCTTTAAATTTCGGGTGGTTCTGAGTCATGGTACTTTAGTTTTTTTTGGGAAGATTCGAGATTGCTAAATGAAATATCCTCTTGAAGGATGTGTTTAATATCCTCTAGGGATTTTTTTAGTCGTTGAACTTTAGATTTTGTGACAATCTTCATGCTACGTCCGAAATCTCTTTCGACTCTAGCAATGGTGTGGTTGATGCACTTATCGGTTAGAGTTTCCTGTTGTTCAGTAGACCAGTCAATGATTCGCTTTGCATAAGCACGATTTAGATAATTTGCTGTCCCTGATAACTTCTTTTTTGCTTCTTCAAGCTGAGTCGCGATCGCTTCTAGCCCTGTAATCAATTCTTCAAAATAGATGTTGATGTTCGTGGTTACGGAATCAGAATACTTACCAAATTCCCTGTGAGCCTGCTGTAGAGTCTTTTGCCTCTGAGTGTTGAGCTGACTTTTTAATGAAGTTGAGATATTTATAACAGCCTCGCGTCGCTTTTCATCTTTGGATTTAAAAAGTCCTGTCATCATGCTAACAACAGTAGTTCCTATCCCTATAAAAATCCCAACAGGAGCGGCTACGAATAACGCTATAATAGTTCCTGCTATCCCTAGAATGCCTCCACCAATTCGCACAAAATCTCGAAAATTGTTTGAATCCTGCTCAGGAAAGTTGAAATCGCTACTACCAAGCTCAGATATTAGCTGTAATTCATTTCCTATTTCCTCCAGAACTTCCTGAATTTCCTTATTGAATTTTTGGCTAGTCTCTTCATAAGCTATCTTTAAGCGTTTCTCAAATCGAAGTGCTTTTAACTTTGTTTCCCATCCCAGCTTCATGGCAACTTCGTTACAGTTCCAATGATCTTCTGCAAAAGATGGAACAGCTTCTATAGCCTCTTGAAAAATCCTCTCGATTTTTTGCAGTAAAGAGTCTTTAGCATCCTTAGCTGTTTTTCGGATGTCCTTTTGGATTCCCTCGCGCTCATTTTTCAAAGTTTCTGTCAATTTTTCATAGACTAAAGCTTGTTTATTTACCCACTTATAAGGCTTATCGATTTCGCCTACGGTAGAACCGAGCAGAGTTTGAGAGCGACGAATTACCCCATGATCGACGAGAGATAGACGGATTGAACCTAGAAACTTCTGCATCCGACTTGCCTGAAAAAGCTCCTGTTTCTTCTTTGCGTGTTCTGGTTCGCGGGAAAGCTGCGCCGCCAACAGCATCACAGGAACAATATCGAAATAGTCATTAGCATAATGCTCACGAGCGTAGCGACGGATACGTTCAATGTGTCCGCCTAGACCACTTTGACCATCCATTTCAAACAGTTTATCGGGGTTTTTTAAGAAATCCTCCAACCGATGAGAGTGCCGTAGGTTCTTCTTGACATTCAGTAGAATAATTAATGGCTTGGCTTTTTCCTTTAATAGCCGCAAGAAAGCAAACTCACTCTCTTGGATACTCTCATTTGTCACCACATAACAAATCACATCTGACTCGTCGATAATACTTTTAGCAATTTGTTCATCACTTTGGCCACCCGGAGCACCAATCCCAGGAGTATCAATGATGCGGATATTCTTCCACTCGTACACCCGATTAAACCGAGTTGTGCGCTGCTTTCCTACACCTATCGCATCCCATCCATCATCTGTAACTATGGCGTGAAGAGTGCTTTTGCCAGCCTTAGTCTTGCCCATAAATGTGATGCTGAAATGATTGAGAGCGCGTTCCTTGGCCCGAAGCGACTCGCGCACAATTTCCATTTCTTTGATAATTTCGGCACTTAGAGCATTTCTAGTATCCTCAAGTTGCTTGGCGACTTCCTTAGCAGTGGTAGCTTGACCTTTACCGCTTGTTTTATGTTTGATGTCTTCGATAGCCACTTGAATATTTGTTTCCAAGTTGGAAAGGGCTGATAGAGCTGTTAGAAGTGCCGATTTTGCAAATTTATAATCTTCATCAGCGATGACTGCACACTGACGAATCGCCTCATCATATTCTGGCCCAGTTAACAGGATTTCCCGACGTATTTGCTCAACTTTTTGCTCACTCCCAGTGAGCTTTGCTACATTATCCACTAATGCGCGTGAAAGGAGAGAATCAGCCCCTGCAAGGAAACGCGCACCGATAGAGGGTTTCTGTTGTTGGTTGTGTTCGCCTATGAATCGGGTATCAGCGAAGGCTCCTGCTTCTACAAGCTGCCGCTGTACTTCTCCCGTTGGCCAGTTCCAAATCCCTGCTACTTGTTCCGCCATCTGGCGTTCTAATGCTGAACAGAAACCGTCAACATAGGCGATCGCCAACATTTGGGACATAGCCTCACTTTGCTCACCGGGTGACACTTTTGGAGCTAAATCCTCTACAGAAAGCTGGTTTTCCTCTTGAGCCAGAATTTTTTCCATCTCAGCGAGAGTGCGTTGAGAAGCGCCGATCTGCGTTGCTAGTTCGCGTAGTGCTTTCGACTCTTCATTGTGAATCTGCTGATCCGCACAGACCATGTGTGTGACTAATAAGAATGGGTAGTCGAGGTGTTCGGTGATTCTTGAGCTTAGGTCAGACATCTTAACTTACTCAATATTTGGATTGGTCACTGATTAAGGCAATAGACTGGCACTCCCGACAGATGTTAGGGCCAAAAAAACGATTTTAAATGCTTCTTCCCATTTCCTAGATTTTGCGTTTCCTTGTATAACACCTAACTGAATTATTTTTTAGCTTGTTGTTGGTTTATTTATCTGTTTGTTGTCATAAATTCTTTCCTAAATACCAAGCTTGTCAAGCCAGATAAAGTCATATTTAACAGCTTTTTTCCATCCCCACTCGACATAAAAAGTCAATTTTAGCTGGTTTCTACCAAAAAAGTCATATTTACAGCAATCTTAAATGATTTATGAGATAATAACCAGAATCCCTACATAATTTCTCTATGTTAGAAGAGTTAACGGAATTTATTCAATCTAATTCCGCTCCCCGCGAGTGGAAAGGAGGTCAGTAACTGTGAACCAGTGCGGATTTCCAATCCCATCTGTACAACTCCCCTGCCACACCTGCAGATCGCAACCGCTTCAAGCTGCTGTGGTGTAAATACTGCGCCCGACCTCAGAATAAGATTCATAAACGTGCTGGTAAACCTCTTGACATTTGCGCTGATACACTTCGGTTGAGTAGCTTTCGGGCAATTGGTCTAAAGCTTCCTCGATCGCCATTTTACTTTAACGGCTGCCTTGGTTTGCTGTCGCCTGCGCCAATCTAACACTAATTTTTCTTGCTTTAGGGTTGACAAAAGCTCTTTTGCTAATTTCTGTAATAGCGACAATACTCAAATCAATTTCAAGGTTGAATCAGCTTGGCAAGGCTTAACCATAGACCCAGCTAGGGTTTGAGAGATTTTGTTCTATTATACTCTGCGGCTTAGTGACAGAAGAGGGGTAAGTAAGTTGTCACCAATGCCCCCCGGAGGCGATCGCATCCACCTCAACATCACTCAGCACTTTGGGTTCCATCTCATACAAATCAGTCAGAATAAGCTTGACATTGGGAAACGCAAAATACTCCGTCAGCTTACCGATGCGATAATTAAAAGCTTTGTATCGGTGCTTGAAGTACAGTTCCACATTCCCCCGGTGTTCCCACAATCCCAGCAAATTGACAGTCACATCCGAGTAATGCGCTTTCACATCCCGCTGCACTTCGGCGATTCGTTCCTCGATCGTTCGAGTTGTTACCCCAATTTTATAGAAGTAGTGACCGTCCGCTTTTACTTCAAGGAAATAGAGCGAGTTCACCAGAATCCGACGAAGCTGCGCTCGATAAATCAGCAAATCAGCCCGCCGTTCTTCCAAACAAGATAAACCCGCAGATAAAGCAATCTCTACAGAACCTTCCAACGAAGCCAGCTCCGACACCAGCAAAGGTTCTTGGACTTGGTTAAACAGCGCCAGGGGAAGCGCACCCACTGGGATTTTACCCAAGTCGGTAAACTGATAAGAGCGATCGCCCTCCGAATCCAGTAATCCTTTCAACTGCCACCGAAAGTTTACCAAGTCTTTGGGAATGGCGTAATTTTGTGCGCCGTACTCTTTCCACAGCACTTTCAATTGCTCCAATTCTTCACCCTTAAGTTGGATGTTGAAGTTGTCATAGAGAGGCAGCGCGGGAAACGCTTTGGTTTTAATCCGCTGCGACACGGGCTTGCAAGTTTCCTCAGTGTGCGCGAAGTGATGTTCTTTCACCGAACCCTTTTTTGCTGTGAGTCCGCCACCGCAGTAGAGGCAAGTTAGCTGAGTTTTTCCGCGCGCAACCTCATCAATGCTCGTCAGTTCGCCACTGAGAGCAACGCCAAATTTTAGCCACATTGTCAACAATTCTCCTTTGAGCAGGTTTTTGGAGATGCACCCGCTCCACATAATTGAGGATTTTAACAAGCTGCTGCGGTGTAAATACGGAGTCCTGGCTCAGAATAACATTCGTAGACGTGCTGGTAAACCTGTTGGCATTTGCGCTGATACGTTTCGGTTGAGTAGCTTTCGGGCAGTTGGTCTAAAGCTTCCTCGATCGCCACTTTAACTGCCGCACTTCTCAATTCATCGACTAGGGCGGCTTTCGATTGTACGGGAGTGTCGCCTTCTGGCGACATAGCCACCGGATACAAAACCGTAAATTCTAGGGCTTTTTGCAAGTCGCGGAAAACGCCGATATAGTCTACAATCAGCCCGTTGACTTTATTCCCAAACACACGATTTGCCCTGGCGATTGTAGACAGTTTGCGGATATGGTGGGTGACGCTGACAAAATTGCTCTATTTCTTCCTTGGGGATTGTGATTGGTAACGTTCTAAGTTCACTCATTTTTTCTCTCCAGCGACACCACTAGATTAAACTTTGTTTTCAGGTCTGAGACATTTCCTTGTCACATATTCCCGAAAATCCTTACTATAAAGCTTTCCGTTCGTTTCCCAATACTTCGCTACTCCTGGATACTCCAGTTTAATTTTCAGGTAATTAGACCAACCTTCCCATAAAACTTCATCTAATAAATTGTTTTTATATTGATAATGGAGATTTTCATAGAAATTAAAAATGCTACAAACAAGTTCCCTAAACCTTAGCGCTTCATCTTTTTCTAGCGCTTCAGGCTCGTCACAGCCTAGCCGATAGATGCGTGCTGCTTCTGAGTCTTGGCTAATCCGGGCTTCTATTTCTGCATACACACTAATAATTGATTGATAAGTAGCTCCTTTTATAGCTTTCGTACTAGCTCGAACCTGTATAGCCACATAGATGAGAGATACAATAACTCCAACCGCCTGAATAATTCCAGAAATGTCATCTATAGATAGTGAAAAATTGCCTGTAGTCATATAGTTTCTGATTTCATTCTCCTTATTTCCTGCAATGCCTTATCTCTAAAAGTTTGGTTCTAAAATCATTGCTACATTCTCAGCAATTGTTTCCTCTAACCCTCGCGCCTCAACATTCAAAATCTCCAATTCCTCATTCAACTCCTCCAACCGTGCGGCAAAATCAAAATCCTCCGCTTCCTTGCGTTCCGCTACCCCCACATAACGCCCAGGATTGAGACTCCATCCCTGCGCCTCAATCTCAGCCAATGTTGTTATTTTACACAGCCCCGCCACATCCCGATAAACCTTGTCTGGGAAAGTCTCAGTCAGCATTTCGGAACCACCAACCGTCAACTCTGCCTTTTCCTCTCGGTACAGCCGCACAATATTTGAGATAAACTCAACCTGTGCTTCGCTAAACTCCCGATGGGCCCGATCGACCTGACGGTAAATATGCCGCGCATCAATAAACAATACTTTATCCTCGCGAGGAGTTTTCAGCTTCCGCCTGTCGAAAAACCACAGCGTACAGGGTAGCGTCACCGTATAAAAGAAATTAGAACCGATC
The DNA here is from genome assembly GCF_036704615.1 of Microcoleus sp. K4-B3. Taxonomy (NCBI): domain Bacteria; kingdom Bacillati; phylum Cyanobacteriota; class Cyanophyceae; order Oscillatoriales; family Microcoleaceae; genus Microcoleus; species Microcoleus sp. K4-B3. Next base: position 13,880 of record NZ_JAUBSF010000029.1, on the reverse strand, counting down.
GCAATCATCACATCCACCGCCCTTTTTTCAATCAACTGGCGGCGAATCTCCAACTCTGAACCCCGCGCATCCGACGCTGAGTTTGCCATCACAAACCCCGCCCGTCCCTTCGGATTCAAAGCCGTATAAAATAACTGAATCCAGAGATAATTAGCATTGTCAGTTGTCGGCGCACCAAAGGGATAATGAGGGTCGCCCTTAATCTTCTCTCTATCCACCCCATTAACATTAAACGGCGGATTCGCCATCACAAAATCAAATTCACCGACGCTGTTGTGAATATCTTGATAATAAGTGTTACCTTCCCGGATATTTCGCAAACCAGAAACCCCGTGAACTGCCAAGTTCATCTGACAGAGTTTCACAGTTCCGTCTACCTTTTCCTGACCGTAAACACTAATTACTTGATTGGGGTCAAATCCTAACTTATTGCGAACCCGAATCGCACTCTGCACCAGCATTCCCCCAGCACCACAAGCCGGGTCTAAAATTCGCCCGTAACTCGGCTCTATTACATCGACTATCAGCTTTACCAGTGAAATTGGAGTAAAAAACTCTCCGCCTTTCTGCCCTTCTTTTTGAGCAAAATTTCCTAGGAAATACTGATAAATTTCCCCAAACGCATCCTCAGTAATATTGTTTCGGGGAATCCGATTTAAGATTTTCAACACCCGCAAAATCGGTTTTTCCAAGCTGTTGTAATTTCTAGGCAAAGCGCCGCCAAGTTCCTCATTCTCATCTGCGATCGCCTTCATCGCCGCATTAATCGCCCCGCCAATATCCTCAGCTTCCGGGCGATCTATTAAATAATCAAAACGGGCCGTTTCCGGTAAATAAAGCGCGCAAGAGTGCCTGGTAATCTGTCTTACCCACCGTGCGCCGCCTGCTGCTTCCCGCTGCAATTTCCTGTGAAACCAAGCCAAACTTATAGTCAGCGTACAGCAGAAAAACCAACCCCAAAACGGGGACAGAATATTCCGAAGGCTTGAGTTTAGAATTAGCCCGCTCGTTCATCGGCTGCTTCCCAAAGGCGTTTTTCGAGTTCGGTGTAGAAGGCTTGCATCTTCGCGTTAAATTCCCACGTCCTTGATTGATTCTCTAGTCTTCGGCAACAAACAGCACCGCCTCGTACAAGCTCTTATTTTACGCGAGATCGTCCGAATGACGAATAATTGTAACCAACTCAGGATTGAGAGCTTCAGGCGCAGGTTCAAGCGATCGTCACCAATCGGGAATTTCTTCAGGCTCCGAGTCTGATAGGCCTTGTGACAGTTGCTCTCTTGGTAACGGCATAGCAGGCAATTCATCCTGTACGCGAGGAAATACCTCTTTCCCCGCGTAGGAAAGCATGGAAAGTGAAGCGATCGCTCCTTTGACTTGATCCGGCTTCACCTCTAAGTAGCGCTGTAACTGTTCGAGGTTACTGTGGCCGCTGATTTCTTGAATAATCCGCAGCGGAATGCCGGCGTTGCTCATCTGAGTCAGGGCGGTGCGACGGAAGCTGTGGGTGGATGCTCCCTCGATGTCGGCGCGCTCGAACGCTTCTCTCAAAATCCGATCCGCTGAGTTGGGGTGCAAATGCTTCCAGTGGTGTTTCGGGTAGCGGCCGGGGAATAAATAAGTCTGACCCGCGTTGGGTTTCCAAGATGTTAGGAGACTTCGCAAATCTTCAATGACCGGAATCGTTCGGGTTTGGAGTTTTCCTTTGGTGTTGCGCTTGCGGAAGTTGATTGTAGGTCGGACTGTACCTCTGGCAGTGTAAATATCGATGACTTCTAAGGAACAAGCTTCAGCAATCCGACAAGCGGTGTAGAGACAAACTCCGAACAGCGTGCGATCGCGTGAGGTTTGCAAACCTTCGTTGAACAAAAGCTCGATTTCCTGTTGCGTGAATATCTTGGCCTGCCCGTGTCCCTCTATCTTCATCTTGGTAAACTCGACCCTATTATACCACAGAGTTTGCCGCAAATACTGCATTGCTGCATCGATCGGGGGTATTTCTTAACGTGGTAGTTCAGCTCACGATGGCTAGAATACACAGCATCCGTCGCTGGGTTGACGACGGGACTGGACAAAATTAGCCCGTTTCTTCGTTGACTGTCATACAACGCGATCGCACAAATTTGTTTGGTAAGCACGATTATGCTTTGCTTGGGCTGCTGTGGGGTAATGCTTTGAGACGAAACAACGGGGGTTGCGACCAACAAGCCGTTACCGAAATGCTTGATGGATGTTTTGAGTATTTTTACTGGCTTGTATCAGTAATTCGTTAATTAGGGGCGTGTTTTTGCCTGCCACCAAGTCTCTAATTTTGTGGCGATGACGCTGTAACGCCGCTCGGGAGAAGGAATTGGAGTTTACAAATTAGGTGTTGTTGGGCTGGGATTCATTCAAGTGGTATCGACGTACAATCAGCTACCGATACGGTGAGACTTATCAAACAAGCTCAATCGGTGAGAAAAGGTTCACCCCAAGCGTTGATATTCCGCAGCCGTGCGGTGAAGGGGACAAAGCTCAAAACCGAAGCAATGGAGTTGTGTCACTCAAATGAGTGTCACTCAAATGAGTGACTAGGCGATTTACCTTGTCTTGCTCATAATGAGATCGAGGGTACAAAATAGCTCACAAATCCTAAGTATTACTAAGCAATAACGCCTTAAGGGGCGACAAATGTACCCAAAAAGATCCAAAAGCTACGCATTCATTTTTATGCCTTAACTGGCAAGGAAAAGCACTATGGAACCGAAGTATATGCGTGAGAATCGCTACTCTTATCTCACAACAGCTTGGCGACAACCCTTAACCGTAGACTATCAAGCAGAAACTCCAGAAACCATATTTGAGCGGAAAGTACAGCAGTCGTTTCTGGAAGGACACAAATATTTACATCAGGAAGAATTTGGGCTGGCATTAGATGTGTTTCGGGAAGTGCAAGCGTTGATTCTCAAAACAGTGCATCCTCAACTACCTATTAATCCCTGGAAGTCCCTGCCTTTTGTCACCATTGATGCTGCGTTCGTCGATGCTTTTGTTATCAAAGCAGGTGATATCCTGAATAAAACCCCGGCGATCAAGTATCAGTTTCCGGCATCGCTGATCAGTGAGCAATCGATTTTGCCTGCTGCAATCCAGAAACAACTGGAACCTGTAGTTAATAGTGGGCTGCAAGTCACATCGTTTCATCAAGCTGTTTCAGAAAAATTGGCGCAATCTTTGCTTGCAGTGGATGAAAGCGAATGGACAGTTGCACTTAAAGGCTATGAAGTTGCCTTACAGTTGATACCCCAAGATGCGATCGCGTTTCGGGCAGCGTTATTGCATGACATGGCAATTTTCAATGAAAAAGCGAATAACAAAGAGCTTGCGATCAGGAATGCAGAACTAAGCACTAAATTATTTACTGAAGCAAAGCTACCTGAAGGACAATTTCAAGCCCTAAGCACCAGCGCAAAAATCTATGCCCGTGCAGGACAGCAAGATAAAGCAGATGCAGCATTGAAAAGTGCTAAGACATTGAGTGATCGGTTCAATTTAGATCCTGTGGTGTCGTCTAGACGAGAACTAGAGTTAGTTCCGATTAATCGAACTCTAGAACGATTACCGAATCGTTTAGATCGGGTTTCAATTCCGTCAACTTTGCCGAGTCAGATTACACCAAGGGTTGGAAATATAGTAGCGTCTACGGCTGTTCAATCGTTCACCGATCGAGTCAGCGAAATCCCAGCTAATGCGTTGGTGTTGATGGCACCGGAATATCTTAAGTTGAACACTGCTACGAAATCGCTGACTATCCAAGGAGAAACGACAGCAACTGCGATCGCGTTAAATGCAAACGCCACGGTCAGTGTTAGAAACTTCCATCAACTATTGGCAACAACAACGGACTTGGAACTGCTAACGGGATTTGATAGAAATCCGGCACAAATGGTAGCGTACTTGCCACATATGTACTTTTTTGTGATCCCGATGGCAATCGGGGATTGCTTAATGGGACTGGGCAATTTGTCGGAAGCAGAACAGCAATATCTTAGCGTCTTGCCTTATCCGTTCATCAACCGGGAATACGAAATTGTCAAACTCTGGACACGATTGGCTGAGGTTTGTCTCGACATGGGCGATGCTGCTTACCGACGGGCAAAAGATAATGTGGCAGCCTTTGCAGAAGCAAAACAACTTTACGAAAAAATTGTTCAAAGCAACAACACACTGGATTCCAACTCATCCTTGTACAAGGATGTGAAGTTTGCAGCAGTCAAGAACCGCATCACAAACTTCCTGGGGGCTAAAAATCCGGTTACTCACAACGACAATCCGGTGCTGCTCATCAAAGTAATGGAAGCTCGCACTAAGCTGAATCAAATAAATGCGGGCTTAAATTTCTTTGGCTTTGCACCCAATTATGTACCACCGTTTAGTTTTGAATATTTGCAAACGACGGCTCGATATTTTTCGCAACAAGCCTCCCAGATTGAGCAACGCTATATCCAGTACAAGAGTACGGCTGAAAATGAAACATTGCGACGCGAACAGTTAGATCAACAGGCAGATGTGGCTGGTCAGTCAGTAATTTTGGAACAGCGCGGTGTGGCTGAAGCACAAGCAGGCATTAACGTTGCTAACGCAAGTTTGAACTATGCTGAAACTCAGCGATTAGGCGCGATCGACGCAAAAAACGATTTTAATAGCGTCCGTTGGGAACTGCTGGAACTTTCTGAAGCTGAGGCTTGGGCGAATGCGTCCAGCGTGGATCGAGATGAACAAGTTAAACTTACCTGGAACGGTAATTACTATAGCTCTTCCAAGGAGCGCCGTAATGTGGTGCTTAAGGAGCTTGCTTATCAGCGCACTCGCATTTCCCATGACTTAGAAGCGGACAAACTGCAACGAGCGATCGATTCGGCAACAGCATATAAGGGAATTGCCCAGGCACAGATTGCCCAGGCACAGGCACGTAAAGCGATCGCGGAACAACGAGTCCAAATTGCCCAACTTCAGCAACGTCATGCCGAAGAAAATCGGGATTACCTGGACATGAAAGAATTCAGCTCGCGACTCTGGTTTGAACTGGCACGGCAAGCACGGAAACTGAGCCAACGATATCTGGATATGGCGACAGAAATTGCGTTTCTGATGGAACGCGCTTACAACGCAGAAACCGAGCGAAACATTCACGTGATTCGCTACGACTACAGCCGTACTTCATCGGGAAACTTGATGGGTGCAGATATTCTGCTAGCTGACGTTGATTACTTTACCCTGGATCACGTCACCACCACCAAACACAAAAAGGCTCCAGTCAAGAAAACGATTAGCCTTGCTGATGCCTTTCCAATGGCATTTCAACACCTCAAAACCAAAGGACGCTGCTTCTTCCAAACAGAACTGAGCGACTTTGATCTAGAGCATCCTGGACTTTTCCTATGTAAGCTGCGGAACGTGGAATTACTGTTTGTGGGAATTACGCGGGCAACATCGATCGCGGGTACGCTTCGCAACGTTGGGGTGTCGAAATTCCGATTAGAAAGTGGCACTTTGGCAACTCGGCTCTATCCATCTGATGTGATGCCGTTGTCACAGTATGATATTCGTCAAGATGCCCTCGCTTTCCGATTTAATCCGAACGATTTGCGCTTATTTGAGAACAATGGCATCGATACGCTTTGGCAATTAAGTTTGCCACTGGATGCGAATGACTTTGATTACAGCGAAATTCTCGATGTGCAATTAGTTCTTTATTACGATGGCTTCTTTAGTCCGTCGCTAGAAAGTAGCGTTAAAGCTGCGCTGCCCAAATCGGATACCGCATCTCGTGCTTTTTCGATGCGGCTCATGTTCCCGGATGAGTTGTTCTACTTGAAGAATCAGGGCGATGCAGAATTGGTTTTTGATGCAGGAATGTTTCCTCGCAATCAAACTAAGTTAATGCGAAGGGTTGTAACGCTCAAGGTAACAGGCGAACCAGCAGTAACAGCAGGGTTAACCCTACAGCTAACATCTAAAGAATTGGGTAGCACATTGGCTGTAAAAACGGATGCAAACGGAGAAACCAATTCAGCTGCACCAGGGAATCTATTGAAAGGCTTAGAAAATCGCTCAATGTTCGATCAGTGGACTGTGAAAATTACCGCAACGGATAATCCTAAGTTGGTCAAAGACGGTGGTCTCAATCTCAAAGGAATTGCGGACATTCTAATCTTCTTTGAGTACCGCTTTGATTATCGGTAAATTCGCTCTCTGAGATTGCACACACAAAGAGCCCTGACTTTAAAAATAAGTCGGGGATCTAGAAAATGACTTATTTCCAGCATTAAGGAACAAAAACTATGGCACAATCAACGGCAAAATCAGGCATGACATCACCGCCCGCAGGAACGGGAAATGTTCCTGGTTTAGGAGAATCTTTCAGCATTAACTTGAATACTGGACAAGGCGTCTATTCCTACAAATTACCGCTACCCGATGGTGTTGTAGGTCATACTCCGCAACTGACTTTGGAATATTCTCATGGAAGCGGGTTAAGTGAATTTGGCTTAGGTTGGCGCATGACGCGACGTAGTATTGCCCGTCGTTTGGATTTTGGCGTTCCCGATGTCGGAGTTACAGAACGATGGATGGATTCGGGCAATGAGCTTGTGTCTGTCGGAGAGAATCGATTTGCTGCCAAAGTTGAAACGCTTTTTACTCGCTACACTCGTGAAACAGAAGGCTGGAAAATCGAAGAACGTAACGGCATGGTGCATTGGTTAGGCATTACACCAGAAACTCGTATTGCTGATCCAGTCCATCTCGATCGAGTGCAGCAATGGTTGCTAACGCAATCGCTCGATTCGTCCGGAAACACGATCAAATACACATACCAGCACGATCGCGGCATTGCTTATCTTGCCAGTATTCGCTACGGTGCCTATGCGATTCAATTCGTTTATGGTGATCGCCCGGATGTTCGTTCAGAGGGTCGCATGGGCTTTGTGCGGCAACAACAGAAACGGTGTCAGCGCGTCGAACTCTACCTCGATCCGGCTGAAGAAAGTCAACGGCTTTTACGGACATGGACATTCAGCTATCAACTCGATCCTTTGAGTGGCATCTCGTTGCTGAACGCGATTCAAATGACTTCCCACGGTTTAGCTGCCGACGGTTCCGAGGATGTGGTACGTCCGCCCGCCACGTTTAAGTATTCTTCGTTTGAGCCGCAACACTACCGCTTAGACTGGATGACCGCTCCAGAAGGAACACCACCCCCACCGTTAAGCGATCCAGATGTTGCACTGGTGACGCTGGATAATGCGCCGTTACCGGGAATTTTGCAGGCTGTGAACGGACAGCAATACTACTGGCGAAATCGGGGCGATCGCGCTTGGACACATCCGACTCGGTTAGCCAGCACGCCACAGCTCGGATCGTTTGCCCGTGCCGGAGTTGCGCTGATTGATATCGATGCGTCAGGAACTGCGGATCTCGTCATGGCTGGCAGTTCTTCCCAACACGGCTATTATGCCAACCACGGACGAGCGGGATGGCAAGAATTTGTCTTCTATCCCCGTGGTAAACGCACGGCTCCAGCGTGGAATTCTGGACGGTTGAGATTAACTGACAGCGATGGAGATGGTCGGATTGATGCGATGAGCAGTGCAAATCGTTCCTTTGCCGTGTGGCTCAATCAAGCCGAACAAGGTTGGGCAGAACCGTTATTAGCACCCAAAGGGACTGGAGACGATCGCCCTGATGTCGATTTAGACGATCCCACAGTCTTTCTGGCTGACATGACTGGAGACGGTTTACAAGATTTAGTGCGAGTGCGATCAGGACGGGTAGAATATTGGCAGAGTTTGGGACGGGGACGATTTAGTGATCGCACTATCATGACAAACAGTCCACGCTTACGTGATGCTTTTCGCAATCCCGATCAACTGTTTCTCATCGATATCAACGGCGATGGTTGTGCCGATTTAATTTATGTGACGGCACTGAATATTGAGATTTTCATTAACCAAAACGGACAAACGTTTGCTAATCCAATTGTGATTGATCTAATTCCTGCTCCGATTCCGGGTACTATTCGCGCTATTGATATGAATGGTCGCGGCAGTGGCGGATTACTCTGGAATAGTAGCCGTAATAATCGCATTGCCTATGTGTATCTCGATTTTGTTCCGGTAAATCCTCCTTATCTGCTTACCCAGGTTGAAAATGGCTCTGGATTAATTTCACAAATTGATTATCGTCCCGCGATCGAAGATTTTCTTATCGATCGAAATGCTGGGCAACTGTGGCAAACGAATTTTCCATTTCCCTTATTGGTGGTTGCTCGAACTCACGAGCGCGATCAGGTTTCTGGGCAAGTAGTTGAAACGCGGTACTGCTATCATGAAGCGCATTACGAGATGCACTCGCGGCAGTTCCAGGGATTCCGACGGACAGAACGGATCGAGATTGGAGACGAAAGCCGTGCGGATACGTTAACTGTATTTCATTATTTGATGGCACAAGAACGGCTACCAGGAAATGGTAGAGAATATGCGGCGTTAAACGGGAAATTGAGACGGACTGAAGTTTACAGTTTAGACAATTCGCCACTTGCCACTCGACCGCTTCGGATTGAAGAAACTGATTATGGATTGCAGCATTTAGTGGATGAAATCGCCACAGAAGCGCGTGTTTTTATGTTCGCAAGTTCTCATCGCAGTGAAGATATCGAACGGACGGATGATGTACGCGGTGAAGAAAAAATTTATCGCTACGATGCTGTTGGGAATGTGATCGAAGAACGACATCGAGGCTACGGACAACGCGCTGGAGTCCCTCAACCCGAACGGTTACGCATTACGCAAATTGACTATGCCACTTCAACCGCTTGGTTAGTGGATAAGCCTTCCCATATTGTGGTGCGCGACGGTAATAACAAACTGTTGACCGAAACCCATCGCTACTACGACGGTGAAAACTTTGTAGGGTTGCCTTTGGGACAAGTCAAACGTGGTTTGCTGAGTCGAGAAATTCGGTTAATCTTACCCGAAGCAGAATTTCAAGCGCACTATACCGCAATGGATCGAGCCGCCTTAGGTTACTTTGCCCAAACCGATGCCGATGGAACTCCTGCAATTTTCGTCAATACCGAGCGTCATGCTTACGATACACGAGGTTTGAAACACAGCGATCGAGATGCGTTAGGTAACGACACCCGTTATGAGTACGATGCAGATGGACTGTTCCGCACAAAATTGATCGATGGCTTGGGCGAAACTCGGTTTGAGTACGATCGCGCCATTGGACAACCGAATGTCATCACGTACAGCGACGGTTCTCAAACCCACATGACTTATGATGCTCAAGGCAGAATTCGGATCGTTACGCTACCCACAGAATCACCCGAAAAACCCTCTCGCCTCTTTACCTATGATGACAGCTCGATTCCAAACACTCGTACCGTTCGTTTCCGTCAATCTGCCGACACAGAAGTATTCTCTTTAGCCATCACTTACTTCGACGGCTACGGAAAAGAGTTTCAACAACGCATTCAAGTGGATGATAAAAAGTATCTCGTTTCTGCATTGAATGTAAAAAATCCTTGGGGACACACCAAACAAGAATACGCACCAACGTATTCAAGTAATGGAGAATTTTCACTTCCGTCTACAGCAGATAAATTGCAGCGTCAATTCTTCTTTGATGCCAGAGGACGAGCGATTAAAACAATTAACTACAACGGTGGAGTTTCAACAGCAAGCTATGCTCCATTTGAAGTAATTACGGCTGATGCTAACGATAACGACAATTCTCCAGACAACATTGCCAGAGGTCAATTCAACACACCAAAACGAGAAATTTTTGATGTCTTTCGCTATCGCACTCAAACCATTGAAACCATTTCAGCAAGCGAAGCGATAACAACAACCTATCGTTCTGGTGTATTGGGCGAACTGCTGGAAGTTCAAACAAGTCAGGGTTCATTGGCAACCTATGAATACGATCGCTTAGGTAACCGCTTAGTGATTCACCACCGCGAAGCAGGCGATCGCCGCACTTGGTACGATGCCCGCTCCAAAGCCGTCCGCACCCTCGATGCCAATGGGAATGACATTCGTGCAACTCTCGATCGCCAAGGACGACTCAAGCAACTGAAAGTCGGTGATACCGTTCTTGAATCCTACGCTTATGATGATCTAACTCGAAATGCATTAGGTCGGTTAGCGGAAGTGACCTATCAGGGCGGAAGTCAAGCTTTCAACTATGATCCATCCGGTCGCTTAGTGCGCCATGACTATCGCTTCGAGGGCATCAACACGCCGCAAACTGTCACCTATGACTACGATGTCTTGGGACGAGAAATAGCTGTAACCTACACCGATGGCACCAAAGTTAGCAAAGAACTCACTCCCAACGGTTGGATCAAAGCGATTCCGAGCATTTTGCAGCAAATCGAATACAATCCCGCAGGTGTGCCGACGAAACTTGTTTACGCCAATGGAGTTGTTACCGACTTAACTTATACCGAAGGAGCAGCGCGGGTAAAAACTCAAACCACGATCGCGCCTTTGGGTCAGGTGATGGAACAAGTCACCTATGACTATGACCTATTTGGATTACTCCTGCAAAGTCAGGATGCTGCATTAGGAGGGGTGGGTGATCGGGCTTACCGCTACGATCCATTAAACCAAGTTCGCTCAGTCACCATGCCTGAAAACGGCACAACAGTCACTCAAACCTATGATTACATTGATCACTACAATCTGACTCGATTTGACGAAACCGGATCGACCTTCCACTACGACGATCCACTGCATCCTGATCGCATCATGGGCATTAAGCCAACCGCTAACGATCGCGTTAATCTCACGTATGATGCCAACGGAAATCTTCTGTCTCTTCCCAACAAAACGTTCCGCTATAACTTCAAAAACGAATTAGAGCGGTTTGAATCTACCGATGGACTTACCGCAGAATACCGTTACGATCATCAAGGACAACGCATCAGCAAAACAGTCAACAATGGACACGGACTCACAACGCGCACTTTCTTCTTAGGTAAATCAGCCGAAATTAGCACAGGACAAATCGTTTACTTTGTGAATTTAGGACATTTGCGCGTGGGTATGATCATCGATGGCACACCGACTTTTGTACATGGCGATCCTCAAGGAAATTCCGCCTTCTTTTCTAACGCATCCGCGACGAAAATTGCTGCGATTGCCTACCGACCCTTTGGCAATCTCGTTTCGAGTATCGGAAACGTTGATCGACGCACCTACGGCATTCATCCCTTTGATGTCGAATCTGGGTTGTACTATATGCACCGTCGCTACTATGCTCCAGAAATAGGACGGTTTCTTACTCCAGATCCGATCGCGATTTATCAGCCTAAAGAATACATGGCAACGCCAAAAGCCCTCCATCCTTATATCTATGTTGGCAATGACCCGCTCAATAATATTGATCCAACAGGATTATCGTTCTGGAGTGTTGTTGGTGCTATTGTCGGTGTCATTGTCGCTGTTGTGGTTGCTGCGTTAGTTGTGGCAACAGGTGGCTTACTCGGCGTTGTCTTAGGGATTGCCTTAGCGATCGGCATTACCACTGTTAGTTACATTGTCGCCGACGCTACGGCTGGAACGGCTTTTGGTGAGTTTATGCGCGGTTTTATGATTGGCATGAATGCAGGTCTAAACGCGATTATTGCTACTGCGCTATTTGGTCCGGTTGTTGGCGTTGCGCTGGGTGTAATTAATTTCTTAGCAGCCTTTGATACGATCGCCAATAGCAGCGTTTATCAAGGCATTTTAGGTTGGTCGAGTTGGCTGATGCCGATGTCTTGGCTGGCAACGGCTGTAGGTCTAATCTTCTTCGTCTTAAATGTCATTCCCGCTATCTTCACTCTCAATCAAGTCGATGCAGTCAAAATTAATAGCTTGTCAATCGATTGGGGAACTGGAACAATTGTAATGGAAGGTGGATGGTTATTCTTACCAGGATTCTCGGGCGGATTTAACTTAGGCAACTTCGCTTATGTGACACCTGGAAGTAGTGTCGTTAATCACGAAACAGGTCATTCGCTAAGTAATGCCGCATTTGGAAGCATCTTCCACTTCATTGGCGCGATCGATGAAAATGCCATTCGTTCTAATCCCAGCGATGCTTATGCAGAGAGAATTGCAGAAAGTCATGATCCTACTACTACCGATCCAGATATTATCCCGATTTGGGTTTAGTCTGAACTTCCCCACGGGGTAAGTTCTGTTTAAGCATTTATGTGAATTACCACGCTTGCTGTGGGTATTCCGACGAAGAAAGCTAAAAACATCCAATGCACTATATAGAACCCATTTAACATCTTGAGGGCGATCACTCATAGTAGGCGATCGTCCCCTGCATTTTAGAGAGTCGGCGCTCACTTTCGCTGATCGAAGAAAGCTGAAACTATTAGACATCTCCAATAATTCCAATCCCTTCCCCCGCTTGGTTTCGGGAGTTGAGCCCCTTTAAGGGCTCAACTCCCGAAACCAACGATTCAATAAGGGTTTCAACGGTTTGTCAACAAGAAATACCCAATTTTATGACCTAATTTTTACTATTTCTTTTCGGCTTTTATGGACTTTTACTGATACATGACGAGTGCACCGATCCGCCATCGTATTAATCCACATACTACCAAAATTACTGGCTCGTAATTTTTCCGTTTTAACCGAAATCTTTCTGATGCTACTCGAAATATCTTTAGCAATCTAATTAAGTGCTCTACAAAAATTCTTTTTTGAGCCTTTGATTTATTCTCTCTCTTTTGAGCCTGAGTCAGGGGTCGCTCGCGAGGTTTTTTATGAGGAGTGTTAATCAATGGTTCTCCTACATAAGCTTTATCCCCTTGAAATCTTTGTGACGATTTTAATGACAATCTTTGGTCTCTCCAAATTTTTATGTCTGCCGTTGCTCCGGTTTCTCCAACTACTACATCAACGATTTCTTTGCCAGATGGCATGACTATTACTTGGTTCTTTTTAGTATGCCTTTTCTGCTTACCTGAGTAATTATTTTTCTGCTCCCGATCATCTGTAGGTCTTTCTATCGGTTGCTCATAGCTATCTACTATCAACTCAAATTCGGTCAAAATTTCCAAGACCCATTCCAAATCCGAATTATTTTTTTTTACTTGTTCTAACAATGAAGCAGGCAATAACTCTCTCAATATTTTCAACCAGCGGTGAAAAATATAATTAGCGGTTGATTCGCCAATTCCAAATTGTACTCCCAGAATTTGAAAGGTAGGCAGGTGATGCAGGTATACTAATGTCAAAAGAATTTGGTCTGCGATCGTTAGTTTAGGGGGGCGACCGCTGCCTGGTTTAATGATACGGATTTTCTGACTTTCTTGATGTTGTTTCTGACGGTCATACAGATTTTCTGCATTAATAATTAGTTCCATTAGTTGGTCATAGTCTATACCCAACACTCTTTGAGTCTCGGATGGATGTTTTTCAATATATTCTCGGAGCTGACTCATATTTTTTAGGTAAACTTCCATTATAATGTAAGAGCGATCGACCAACTATTTCTTTTTGGGAGATGTCTATTTATCACAACGAGTTGTTTGGAAGCATTCTTTCTGAAAAATATCATTTAATTTAGAGCAGTTTACGCAAACTATTTGATCGCCCACCTGCTGCTCATCCCCTCCCCAACATCCTCATTAAGAAATCCATACCTATCGGTGCAGTAATGCAGTAAGTGCGACTCGTTGTCGTAGAATCAGTGGCTAAAACCACAAAATAACACGGTTCACAGCCATTAAAGGCGGTAAAACTCTTAAGAGTATTCCAACGAAAAAATGATCCAAAATTTCACTCACTTCGACAAAAGATTTCAACGAACCATTTAGTCAAAGTTGGCAA